>NZ_JBSKHS010000021.1:0-67394 GCF_057128685.1 Pseudomonas artemisiae | reverse complement strand
TGAAGTCTTTTGAGTACTTACCCATGAAAAACGCCCCATAAGGTTGGATAGGTGTCCAACATTTGGGGCGCAGTTCAGTGCCCATGCCTTAACGGTTGAACCGCTCCACCAAGGAGTACTGGCTGCTGGCTGTTTGGGTCAGGGCTTCGCTGAGCAGGGCGCTGCTTTGGGCCTTGCTAGAGGTTTGGTCGGCCAGCTGGGCGATGGTAGAGATATTGCGGCTTACTTCCTCGGCCACCGCGCTTTGCTCTTCAGTAGCGGCAGCGATTTGGGTGGTCATGTCCGTGATATTGGCCACGGCCTCGCTGATGCCAATCAGCGCCTGGTCCGCTTCCAGTACCCGTGCTACGCCCTCCTGAGCCTGGCGGTGGCCAGCTTCCATGGTTTGTACGGCGGCGTTTGCAGTGTGCTGCAACTTGGCGATCAAGCCGTGAATCTGCCCGGTGGATTCAGCCGTGCGTTGCGCCAGTTGGCGAACCTCGTCGGCCACCACGGCAAAGCCTCGGCCCATTTCCCCCGCGCGGGCCGCTTCAATGGCCGCGTTCAGCGCCAGCAGATTGGTTTGATCGGCAATGCCTTTGATCACATCCACCACGCCACCGATCTCGTCGCTGTCCTTGGCCAGGCGTGTTACGGTCTGGCCGGTTTCACCGACGCAAGCCGACAGGCGCTCGATGGCTTCGCGGGTTTCACCAGCAATGCCACGGCCCCGGCTGGTGAGGTGGTTGGCCTGTTGGGTTGCATCCGCGGTGCGCTGTACGTGGTTGGCTACTTCCACGGTGGTGGCGGCCATTTGGTTCACGGCTGTGGCTACCTGTTCGGTTTCAGCTTTCTGGCGGTCCAGCCCCTCGGAGCTTTCATGGGCGAGGGTATCGGCTTGGCGGGCCTGGCTGCTGAGTTGTTCGGCGGTGTCCTGCAGGCGGGTCAGGCAGGTTTTCAGGCGTGCGTCCTGGCTGAGCATGGACATTTCCAGCTGGCCTTGCACGCCACGGCTGTCGGTATACATCTGGGCGATCAGCGGGTCGGAGGTGGTTTGTTCCGCCAGCTTGAGCAGGCGCTTGAGCCCCCGCTGTTGCCAGCTCAGCCCCAACAGCCCCAGCGGTACCGACAATGCCGCGGCGATCGCAAAGCCCCAACCGCTGCCTAGCCACACGCCAATCAAAAAGCCGATCTGGCTTACCAGAATGAACGGCAGCCAATCCCGTAGCACCGGCAACCAACGCTCGGTAGCCGGCAGGGCGGGCTTGCCAGCGTTAAGGCGGCCATACAGTGCTTGGGCACGGTGTATCTGTTCGGCGGTGGGCTTGACTCGAACCGATTCGTAGCCCACCACCTGGCCGTTTTCCAGCACAGGGGTCACGTACGCATTGACCCAATAGAAATCCCCGCTCTTGCAGCGGTTTTTCACTACCCCCATCCACGGCCGCCCTTGCTTGAGCGTGTCCCACATATGGGCGAACACCGCGGCCGGTACATCCGGGTGGCGCACCAGGTTATGTGGCGCGCGCAACAGCTCCCCACGCTCGTACCCGCTGATCTCCACGAAGGCATCGTTGCAGTAGGTGATCATCCCCTTGGTGTCGGTGGTGGAGATCAACCGCTGATGAGCAGGGAAGGTACGTTCACGTTGGGTAACTGGCTGATTGTTGCGCATGAGGTAATGGGTTCCGCTGAGTCCTTTCGCAGGGTGTCGGCGGGGGCAGGGAAAACCTTAGTTAAGGTTGCTTGCTTGGCTGATGTATTAACAAGGCTCCTCCATCTCGACCCTTGGAAGATTGAGCAATGGCCTAGTAAGTAAGACGCCTCCTGGAAATCCCTGCCTTGACCTAGGCAATCAACTGCCGCAACACATAATGCAGAATCCCCCCAGCCTTGAAGTATTCCACCTCGTTCAAGGTATCGATCCGGCAGAGTACTTCGATCTGCTGCTGTTCACCGCTTTCCCGTGTAATGCCTAGGGTCAGGTGCATCCCTGGGGCAATATACGCGCCGCTCAAGCCAAGCAGGTCGAAGCGTTCTTTACCGGTAAGCTCCAAGGTTTTGCGGGTTACCCCAGACAGGAACTGCAACGGCAATACGCCCATGCCCACAAGGTTGGAGCGGTGGATACGCTCGAAGCTTTCGGCGATTACCGCCTTTACTCCCAGCAAATTTGTGCCCTTGGCCGCCCAATCGCGGCTGGAGCCTGTGCCGTACTCGGCGCCAGCGATGATCACCAAGGGCGTACCCGCGGCCTGGTAGCGCATGGCGGCATCGTAGATGGCCAGCTTTTCACCCGTAGGGATGTGCAGGGTGTTGCCACCTTCTTCGCCGCCTAGCATTTCGTTACGTATGCGGATATTTGCGAAGGTGCCGCGCATCATCACTTCATGGTTACCCCGGCGGGAGCCGTAGGAGTTGAAGTCCTTAGGCTCGACGCCTTTTTCACCCAGGTAGCGCCCGGCCGGGCTGTCAGCCTTGATATTGCCGGCAGGGGAGATGTGATCGGTGGTGACCGAATCCCCCAATATCGCCAGAGCGCAAGCGCCTTTTATAGCTTCGATGACCGGCAGCGGGCCGGCGATGCCTTCGAAGAACGGTGGGTGCTGAATATAGGTGGACTGTTCATCCCAGACATACGTGGCCGCTTGGGGTACCTCAATGGCCTGCCAGTGGGCATCCCCGGTGAACACCTCGGCGTATTCCTTATGGAACATGTTGGTCTGCACCTTGGCCACGGCCTCGGCAATCTCTTGCTGGCTAGGCCAGATATCACGCAGGTACACCGGCTGGCCGTCTGTCCCCTGGCCCAGCGGCCCGCTGACCACGTCCATGCGTACGTTACCGGCCAACGCATAGGCGACCACCAAAGGCGGCGAGGCCAACCAGTTGGTTTTAACCAAGGGGTGCACGCGGCCTTCGAAGTTGCGGTTGCCCGACAGCACCGATGCCACGGTCAGGTCCCCGCTCTGGATGGCCTGCTCGATGGGCGCGTCTAGCGGGCCGGAGTTGCCAATACAGGTGGTGCAACCATAGCCCACCAAGTCAAAGCCCAATTGCTCCAGGTAAGTGAGCAGCCCTGCGGCTTTGTAGTAATCAGTAACCACCTTCGAACCAGGGGCCAGGGAGGTTTTTACCCAGGGCTTGCGGGTCAGGCCCTTTTCTACAGCCTTTTTCGCAAGCAACCCCGCTGCCATCATCACGCTGGGGTTAGAGGTATTGGTGCAAGAGGTAATGGCCGCGATAACTACAGCGCCGTGCTTGAGGATATGGCTGCCGTGAGCATCGCTGTATTGGGCGTCGCCGGTTTGATCGGCATTGCCCACCGCCACGCCACCGCCGCCTTCGCTTTCCAGGCGGCCGGCTTCCTTGGGCGTTGGTTTGAGCTGCAGGCCGATGAAGTCATTGAATGCTTGGCTTACCTGGCCCAGGGGAACCCGGTCTTGAGGGCGTTTGGGGCCGGCCACGCTGGCTTCAACTTCGCCCATGTCCAGCCCCAGTTGGGCGCTGAACACAGGCTCCTGGCCAGGCTCGCGCCACAACCCTTGGGCTTTGCAGTAGGCCTCTACCAGTTGCACTGTTTCCTCGGGGCGGCCCGACAGGCGAAGGTAGCCCAAGGTGATGTCATCCACCGGGAAGAACCCGCAGGTAGCCCCGTACTCGGGTGCCATATTGGCGATAGTGGCCCGGTCCGCCAGGGGCAGCTCTGCCAGGCCGTCGCCGTAGAATTCAACGAACTTGCCCACCACGCCATTCTTGCGCAACATCTGGGTAACGGTTAGCACCAGGTCGGTGGCGGTGATGCCCTCGCGCAACTTGCCGGTGAGCTTAAAGCCCACCACCTCTGGAATCAGCATGGACACCGGCTGGCCGAGCATGGCCGCTTCTGCCTCAATGCCGCCCACGCCCCAACCCAGTACGCCCAGGCCATTGATCATAGTGGTGTGGGAGTCTGTGCCCACCAAGGTGTCGGGGAAGGCATAGGTGTGGCCGTCCTCCTCCCGGGTCCATACGGTGCGGCCCAGGTACTCCAGGTTCACCTGATGGCAGATGCCGGTGCCCGGTGGCACCACGCTGAAATTGTCGAAGGCGCTTTGGCCCCAGCGCAGGAAAGCATAGCGCTCGCCGTTGCGCGCCATCTCGATATCAACGTTTTCGCCAAACGCCTGGGCCGAGCCGTAACGGTCTACCATCACCGAGTGGTCGATCACCAGATCTACCGTAGACAGCGGGTTGATCCGTTGAGGGTCACCCCCGGCCTCGGCCACCGCAGCGCGCATGGCGGCCAGGTCGACCACCGCCGGTACGCCGGTGAAATCCTGCATCAACACCCGTGCTGGGCGGTATTGGATTTCCCGGTCTGAGCGGCGCTCCGTCAGCCAGCCCACCAGGGCCTGCGCGTCAGCGGTAGTCACCGTGGTGCCGTCCTCCCAGCGCAGCAAGTTTTCCAGCAATACCTTCAGCGACATGGGGAGCCGCTGGAGGTCGCCCAGTTGAGCGGCAGCAGCTGGCAGGCTGAAATAACGGTATTGGCGCTCACCGACCTTCAGGGTCTGTAAGGTATTCAGGCTGTCGAGGGAGGGCATTGCAGAGGTCCTCTGGACAGGCCCGCGCGGCACGGGCCGTTGGCTACGTTTGTCTAGTCTGGACTTTCAGCGCGCGCTTGGGGTTCCCCTTCTTTGAGCTGCAAGCTTTAAGCTGCAAGCTACCAGTAAACGCGGTTCGGTGTGGGCAGGGCGCCCAGCGATTTGGCTTACAGCTTGCAGCTTGCAGCTCCAAGAACCGGTATGATTAGCGGTTTATTTCGCCACCTCGCTGTCTCTTCATTAGACAACCGTATAGGGGTGGCTTGCGGAGTATCGATGAATACCTTGTTGCTTCACTGCCGCCCAGGGTTCGAGGGTGAGGTGTGTGCGGAAATCAGCGAGCATGCGGCGCGCCTGGGCGTGCCTGGTTATGCCAAGGCGCGGCCTGCCAGCGCCTGCGCCGAGTTCGTGTGCATGGATGACCAAGGCCCGGCGCAATTGCTGGCGGGGCTGCGCTTTCGCGACCTGATTTTCGCTCGCCAGTGGGCACGGGGCCGCTTTGTGGCCCTGCCAGAAACCGACCGGGTAAGCGTATTGCTCGATGCCCTGAAGGCCTATCCGCTGGCCAGCAGTTTATGGCTGGAGGTGCTGGACACCAATGATGGCAAAGAGCTATCGACCTTCTGCCGCAAGTTTGAAGCGCCGCTGCGAAAGGCCTTGGAGAAAGCCGGTGTACTGCGCTCGGCGGGCGAGGGCGAGCGGTTGCTACTGACCTTTATCAGTGGCCGGGAAGTGTTCCTGGGGGTGGCGCCAGCACGCAACAGTGCCATGTGGCCCATGGGCATTCCCCGGCTTAAATTCCCTCGGGAAGCGCCCAGCCGCTCAACGCTTAAGCTCGAAGAGGCCTGGCACCATTTCATTCCCCGTGACCAATGGGACGAACGCCTGCACGGGGATATGACCGCGGTCGACCTGGGCGCGGCGCCCGGCGGCTGGACCTGGCAGTTGGTAAACCGGGGCATGCTGGTGACCGCCGTAGACAACGGCCCAATGGCTCAAAGCCTGATGGATACCGGCCTGGTGCGCCACTTGATGGCCGATGGTTTTACCTACGCGCCTAAGCCACCGGTGGACTGGATGGTGTGCGATATCGTAGAAAAGCCCGCGCGCAACGCCGCCCTGTTGGAAACCTGGCTCGGCGAAGGGCATTGCCGTGAAGCGGTGGTCAACCTAAAGCTGCCTATGAAGCAGCGCTATGCGGAAGTCAAACGTCTGCTCGAGCGCATCGCTCAAGGTTTCGAGGCACGGCGCATCAAGGTGGCCATTGGCTGCAAGCAGCTGTATCACGACCGTGAAGAAGTCACCTGCCACCTGCGTCGGCTCGATAAGTGATGACCGGCCCCTGCTACTGCGCCACACTGCCACTTAGGTTTTACGAGGTGACCCATGCCTGATGCTCTTGAACATTTGACCGTTGACGCCGTGCTTGACGCCACCGGCCTGAACTGCCCGGAGCCGGTGATGATGCTCCATCAACACGTGCGCGACCTGGCCGCTGGCGGGCTGCTCAAGGTGATCGCCACCGACCCGTCCACCCGCCGGGACATTCCGAAATTCTGCGCCTTTCTCGAGCATGAGCTGGTTGGCCAGCAGCACGAGGGCGGCACCTTCCTTTACTGGATTCGCAAGAAGGCGCACTAAGCGCCCATAGGCTTCCCATGCGCATAGTCGCTGATGAAAACATACCCCTGGTGAACGCGTTCTTCGCCGGGTTCGGCAGCATCGAGCGCTTGCCGGGGCGCACCCTGAGCGCTGCGGCGGTGCGAGAGGCGGACGTGCTGCTGGTGCGCTCGGTGACGCCCGTCAACGCGGCGCTGCTCGAAGGCAGCAAGGTACGCTTCGTGGGTACCTGCACCATTGGCACCGATCACCTGGACCTGCCCTGGCTCAACGCCCAAGGCATACACTGTGCCAGCGCGCCGGGCTGCAATGCGCGGGGCGTGGTGGACTATGTGCTAAGCAGCCTGATGACCCTGGCTGAGCTGGACGGCGTACCCTTGGCGGGCCGGCGCTTTGGTATCGTGGGGGCAGGGCAGGTGGGCGGCAGGCTTGCGGCAGTGCTGCGCGGCCTAGGCTGGGATGTGTTGGTCTGCGACCCGCCTCGATACGCCGCCGAAGGCGGTAATTATCACAGCCTGGATGACATCATCGAGCAATGCGATGTGATCAGCCTGCACACGCCCCTGACTCGTGAGGGCGCTTACCCTACCTGGCACCTGCTTGACCACGGGCGCCTGGCGCGCCTGCGCCCTGGGGCTTGGCTGATCAATGCCGCCCGTGGCCCCGTGGTGGGCAACCAGGCCCTCAAGCAGGTGCTGTTGGCTCGGGACGATCTACATGCGGTGCTGGATGTATGGGAAGAAGAGCCCAGCGTGGACCTGGCCCTGGCAGACCTATGCACCCTGGCCACGCCTCACATTGCCGGGTACAGCCTGGAAGGGCGCCAGCGGGGCACCGCCGCCATCTATAACGCGCTCTGTGCCTGGCGCGGTCTGGAACCTGGTATTAGCCTGGCTAGCCTGCTACCTCCGCCCTGGCTGGCGCAGGTGAACCTGCAGGGGCGTGCCGACTCTGCCTGGGCCTTGGCCATGCTATGTAGAGGTGTGTACGACCCGCGCCGGGACGACGCGGATTTTCGCCGTAGCCTAAGCAACACCCCTGCCACGCAACGGGCGGCGTTCGACGCCCTGCGCAAAGGCTACCCCGAACGCAGAGAAATCGACGGCTTGAGGGTGCTCATAGAGGGGGATGCGCCGCTGCTGCGCCAGTATGTGCGAGCCTTGGGCGCCACCCTCCTGTAGAAGCCAGCAAAGCTGGCGAATTGGCCAACGCGGCTAGCGATACTCGCACAGGTAGGCGGTTTCGCTGTCTGCTTTTACCTGGAACTTGCTGTTGGCCGGTACCTGGAACTGGCTGCCAGCCTCGAAGGTTTCCCAGGCCTCGCCACCGGGCAACTGCACGCTCAGGGCGCCAGATACCACATGCATGATTTCCCGCTGCGCGGTGCCGAATGAATACTCGCCAGGGGCCATTACGCCAATAGTGGCCGCGCCCTCGGTGGTTTCGAAGGCGATGGATTTAACGGTGCCGTCGAAATACTCGTTGACCTTGAACATAGGGCGATTCCTCGTGCGGTTAGCCTAAAACGGGAAGGCAGTATGCCCAAGGCCGAGCGGGTGCGTCACCCGCTTTTGTACTGTTCGGGCAATGCCAATGGCAGCAGCCGAGCCGTATTGCGGGCATCTTCCAACGCTCGATGCTGACAGCCCTGGAATTGCAGGCCAGCCAGTTGCAACGCGCTGTTGAGCCCCGTAGGCCGTGGCAACTGCCGAGCCTTGGCAAAGCGCTGTTTGAGGTTCACATGGGGCACGGCAGCCAGGGCACTGTCCAGGCCGTATTCTCGCCAGCTCAATACGAGCTGCTGGCGATCATAGTCTCCCCAACTTGCCCAGCCGGCCAGGGGCGCGCTTAGGTGGGCCAGCCACCGCTCGAACCGCGCCCACACCCCGGCAAGGCCCTGGGCGCTGTCAATGTCGGCCTGAGTTATGTGGGTGAGTTGGCGGCAGAAGGGCGTGAGCAACGGCCGCCGCTGTGGGCGCACGAACCGCTGGAAATGATCCAGTTCGCGCCCGTCAAGGTTGACCAGGCATGCGCCGATTTCAATGATTTCCATTTCTTCGACCGGCCAGCCACCCTCGTCGGTAGTGGCTTCCAGGTCTATTACCAGCCAGTTCGGCATAGATGCCCCTTGTTGATCATCCTTGAGCTTAAGCTTGAGCTTAGCCGAGCGTTGTAGCTTCCTATAGCCGCCGGTGCATGGCAACGTAGTACAGCGGCCACCCTGAAAGTTGTCTGCTTGGATAAAAACGCCTAGCTTATGACGAACCGACCCACGGAGCCTTGCCTTTGTTATTCAAGCTTATGCGAACCACCTTGGGGTTCGCGACACTGCTTGGAGCGCTGTGCACCGCTAACTCAGGCTCTGCGCAAGAAGTTGTCCGCGTGGCCGCGGTGCATTTCCCGCCCTATATGGTGCATCCCGAAAGCGGCGTGAACAGCGGCTTGTTGCCAGGCCTGCTAGGGGCCCTCAATCATGTTCAGAACCGCTACACGTTCATTCTGGTGCCTACTTCGCTGCCGCGCCGGTTTCAAGACCTGCGCCAGGGGCGGGTGGACATGGCGATTTTCGAAAATCCCAACTGGGGCTGGCAGGATGTGCCCCATACCGCGGTGGCACTGGGCATCGAAGACGCCGAAGTGTTCGTGGGCCGGCACGCTGAAGGCCAGGACGAGCATTATTTCGATACTCTGGCCGATAAGCGCCTGGCGTTGTACAGCGGTTACCACTATGCATTCGCAGGGTTTCGCGCTGAACCGGACTACCTTACCAGCCACTACCGAGCGACATTGACCTACTCCCATGACAGCAACCTGCTGATGGTCGCCCGCAACCGTGCCGACGTGGCGTTGGTGACGCGCTCATACCTAAAGGGCTTCTACGAGCGTTACCCCGAGTTACGTGATGCCTTGGTGGTTTCCCCGCGCGCGGACCAGCTGTACCAGCATTACGCGTTACTGCGCCCCCAGGCGCCCATCACTTGCGCCCAGTTGGCCAGTTACCTGGCGCGGTTGCACGCCGATGGTACCCTGGCGCGGCTGTTCGGGCCGTATCACATCACCTTGACGCCCCAGGCCGACACTGCGCGGTTGCCCTTGCCGCAAGTGGGCGAAGGCCGCGATGCAGACGCAGGTGGCGCGACCGCACCGCGCTGAACAGGCGCGGCGTGGTGGGCTCAAGCCAGTTCGAAGGCTTCCAGCCGCGCGCCCTCGCGGTCCCACTCCAGCACCCAGCCCTGGCGGTCCCAGTCACCCAGCACAATACGCCGCGCCGGTGCCCTGCCCACCTGCAATTTATGCACGGCAGGGCGGTGAGTATGACCATGGATTAGCGTGCTCACGCCGGCACTGCCCATGACCCGTGGGATTTCGTCGGGAGTTACATCCACGATGTCGTTGGCCTTCATCCGCGTTTGCGCACGGCTTTCGTTACGCAGCTTGCGCGCCAGTCGCTGTCGCCAGCCCACGGGCAAGTGGCGCAGTAACCAGAGCGTGAGCGGGTTGCGCAGTACCCGCCGCATTTTCAGGTAGCCCTGATCGCGGGTGCAGAGCAGGTCCCCATGCATCAACAGCACCTGTTCGCCGCTAAGGTCCACCACGCAAGGGTCGGGCAGCAGGATGCACCCCGCCGCATGGCAGAATTGCTCACCGATGAGAAAGTCCCGGTTGCCGTGCATCAGGAAGACCTGGGTGCCGCCGTCGCTGAGCTGGCGCAGGGCCTTGCACATCCGAGCCTGGTAAGGCGACATGGCGTCGTCGCCGATCCAGGCCTCGAAGAAGTCCCCAAGGATGTACAACGCGCGGGCATTGCGAGCCCGCCCTTCAAGGAAGTGCAAAAACGCCCGGGTGATGTCCGGGCGCTCTTCTTGCAGGTGCAGATCGGAGATCAGCAGTATCACTCAACGATCTCGGCGTTTTCGATGATCACGTCATCCTTGGGCACGTCCTGGTGGCCGCCCTTGGAGCCAGTGGCCACGGCCTTGATCTTGTCGACTACGTCCTGGCCTTCGATCACTTCACCGAACACGGCGTAGCCCCAACCCTGCTGGGTGGGCGCGGTGTGGTTGAGGAAGCTGTTGTCAGCCACATTGATGAAGAACTGGGCGGAGGCCGAGTGAGGGTCCATGGTACGGGCCATGGCGACGCTGTACTTCTTGTTAGGCAGGCCGTTGTTGGCTTCGTTTTTGATAGGGGCGCGCTTGTCGGTTTTTTCCTTCATGCCTGGTTCAAAGCCGCCGCCCTGGATCATGAAGTTGCCGATCACGCGGTGAAACACGGTGTTGCTGTAATGGCCAGCATTCACATATTCAATAAAGTTGGCAACGGTGCCTGGGGCTTTGTCTGTGTTGAGTTGCAGCACGATGTCGCCGTGGTTGGTCGTCAGTTTGACTTTGGACATAACAATTCACTCTGGTCGAAATTTACATGGCGCCACGGTTTTACGGCAGCGGCCTGTCAGTGGGTTGACAGCTTCGGCTATGATACGGGCTTTGTTATACATGGCCTAGTTTTAGGCTCTGCATGAACCTATTCGTTGCAGAACACGCTGGCCTATACCGTATTGAAGGACTCCATGACCAAGCCTACCGCCGTGCCTACCGCCGATAACGCTTCGAACGCCGCCGCCAAGGCCGACCCCGTGGTGCCGACCAACTTCCTGCGGCCGATCATGCAGGCCGACCTCGATGCCGGCAAGCATGCCACCGTCGTCACGCGCTTCCCGCCCGAGCCCAATGGTTACCTGCACATTGGCCACGCCAAATCCATCTGCGTGAACTTCGGCCTGGCCAAGGAATTCGGAGGCAGCTGTCACCTGCGGTTCGACGACACCAACCCGGCCAAGGAAGACCAAGAGTACATCGACGCCATCATGGCGGATGTGAAATGGCTGGGCTTCGAGTGGGCTGGCGAGGTGCGTTACGCCTCCCATTACTTTGACCAGTTGCATGCCTGGGCGGTAGAACTGATCAAGGCCGGCAAAGCCTACGTGGACGACCTCACCCCCGAGCAAGCCCGTGAATACCGTGGCAGCCTGACCGAGCCGGGCAAGAACAGCCCGTTCCGCGACCGCTCGGTGGAAGAGAACCTGGACCTGTTCGCCCGCATGAAGGCCGGCGAATTCAAGGACGGCGAGCGGGTACTGAGGGCCAAGATCGACATGGCCTCGCCTAACATGAACCTGCGCGACCCGATCCTCTATCGCATCCGCCATGCCCATCACCACCAAACTGGCGACGCCTGGTGCATCTACCCCAACTACGACTTCACCCATGGCCAGTCGGATGCCCTCGAAGGCATCACCCATTCGATCTGCACCCTGGAGTTCGAAGGCCACCGCCCGCTGTACGAGTGGTTCCTGGAGAACCTGTCGGTACCGAGCAAGCCGCGCCAGTACGAGTTCTCCCGGCTGAACCTGAACTACACCATCACCAGCAAGCGCAAGCTCAAGCAACTGGTGGACGAGCAGCATGTCCGCGGCTGGGACGACCCGCGCATGTCCACGCTGCAAGGCTACCGTCGCCGCGGCTACACCCCTCGGGCAATCCGTAACTTCTGCGAAATGATCGGCACCAACCGTTCCGATGGCGTGGTGGACATGGGCATGCTGGAGTTCAGCATCCGTGAAGACCTCGACCGCGGCGCGCCACGGGCCATGTGCGTGCTGCGCCCGCTGAAGGTGGTGATCACCAACTACCCCGAAGGCCAGCAGCAGGTGTTGGAACTGGCCCGTCACCCCAAGGAAGACATGGGCGTGCGTCAGCTGCCGTTCGCGCGGGAGCTGTTCATCGACCAGGATGACTTCATGGAAAACCCGCCCAAGGGCTACAAGCGCTTGGAGCCCGGTGGTGAAGTGCGCTTGCGCGGGGCATACGTGATCCGCGCCGATGAAGCCATCAAGGATGCCGAGGGCAACATCGTGGAGCTGCGCTGCTCCTATGACCCGGACACCCTGGGCAAGAACCCCGAAGGCCGCAAGGTTAAGGGGGTGATCCACTGGGTGCCGGCCGAGGCGAGCGTGGAGTGCGAGGTCCGCCTGTATGACCGGCTGTTCCGTTCCGCCAACCCAGAGAAATCCGAAGAGGGCGGCAGCTTCCTGGACAACATCAACCCTGGCTCCCTACAGGTGCTCACCGGCTGCCGGGCCGAGCCTTCCCTGGCCCAAGCCCAGCCTGAGGATCGTTTCCAGTTCGAGCGCGAGGGGTACTTCTGCGCGGACCTGAAAGACACCCAGCCGGGCAAGCCGGTGTTCAACCGTACCGTGACCCTGCGTGATTCCTGGAGCTGATGCGCCGTGCTGAACATCTATAACACCCTGACCAAGGCCAAGGAGCCGTTTACCCCTCTGGACGGCAACAAGGCGCGGATGTACGTGTGCGGCATGACCGTGTACGACTACTGCCACTTGGGGCACGGCCGCAGTATGGTCGCCTTCGATCTGGTGACCCGCTGGTTGCGCTACAGCGGGTATGACGTGACCTATGTGCGCAATATCACCGATATCGAAGACAAGATCATCAACCGCGCGCGGGATAACGGCGAGCCCTTCGACGCACTGACCGCGCGAATGATCGAGGCCATGCACGAAGACGAACGTCGGCTAAACATCTTGCCGCCAGACCAAGAGCCCCGGGCGACCGACCATATTCCCGGCATGCAGGCGATGATCCAGACCTTGATCGACAAAGGCTACGCGTACGCCCCTGGCAATGGTGACGTGTACTACCGCGTGGGCAAGTTCGAAGGCTATGGCAAGCTGTCGCGCAAGCGTATCGAAGACCTGCGTATCGGCGCCCGGATCGAGGTAGAGGAAGCCAAGCAGGACCCTCTGGACTTTGTGCTGTGGAAAGCAGCCAAGCCCGGCGAGCCCAGCTGGGAATCCCCGTGGGGCCCGGGCCGGCCTGGCTGGCATATCGAATGCTCGGTGATGTCCACTTGCTGCCTGGGCGAGAGCTTCGACATTCACGGTGGCGGCAGCGATTTGGAATTCCCGCACCACGAGAACGAAATTGCCCAGAGCGAGGCAGCCACCGGCAAGCCTTACGCCAAGGCCTGGATGCACTGCGGAATGATCCGCATCAACGGCGAGAAGATGTCCAAGTCGTTGAACAACTTCTTCACCATTCGCGATGTGCTGGCCAAGTATCACCCTGAAGTGGTGCGTTACCTGCTGGTGGCCAGCCATTACCGCAGCGCGATCAACTATTCCGAAGACAGCCTGCGCGACGCCAAGGGCGCGCTGGAGCGGTTCTACCACGCGCTCAAGGGCCTGCCAGCGAGCGCGCCAGTGGGCGGCGAGGCCTTCGTGGAGCGCTTTACCGCAGCCATGAACGACGACTTCAACACTGCCGAAGCCTGCGCCGTGCTGTTCGACCTGGCCCGTGAGATCAACCGCCTGCGCGAGACCGACCCTGCCTCGGCCGAAGGCCTGGCCGGGCGCCTGCGTGAATTGGGCGGCCTGTTGGGCGTATTGCAGCTAGAGGCCGAGGGCTTCCTGCAAGCAGGCGCTGAAGGCCGGGTAGATGCGGCTGAGGTGGATGCGTTGATTCAGGCCCGCTTGCAAGCGCGAGCCGACAAAAACTGGGCCGAATCCGACCGTATCCGCGACCAGCTCACCGCCATGGGCGTGGTCTTGGAAGATGGTAAAGGTGGTACTAGCTGGCGCCTTCCGTTGTAGGAGTGAGCGCCAGCTCGCGAATGCGGCTCAAAGGCAAACACCCCAGCGCCTGCACCGTCGCCTTCGCCAGCTTCGCTGGCGCCTACCGTTGGGTCTATAAACCGCCAGCGTTCAATTCCCTGAGGCGTTTGTACACGGTGTTGCGGCTTACCCCGAGGCGCCGGGCTACTTGGGAGATATTGCCATCGGTAGCGCGCAGCAGGGCATTGATGTCTTGGGCAGGCACCTCCACTACTTTGGGTGGCAGGGCCGGCACAGCACCAAAGGGCTCCAGCAGTTCCGAAGGCAGGTGCCCCAGTTCGATCAGAGCGTTATCCGCCAACGCCAGGGCTACCTGGATCACACTGCTTAGCTGGCGTAGGTTGCCCGGCCAAGGGTGGTTCATCAACGCCTGCAGGGCGCTGTCGCTAAAGCCCGCTGTTTGCTCTGGTTGCCGGTAACGGGCCCAAATGGCCAGGATCAGCTCCCCACGGTCGGCGCGCTCACGCAGTGGCGGCAGCCGTAGCGTGCAACCTGCAATGCGGTAGTACAGGTCCTCCCTGAAACTTCCCTCGGCCACCGCTTCGGCCAACGGCCTATGGGTCGCGCAGATCACCCGTATATCCACTGGCACCGGGTCACCGCTGCCAAGGGGCTGGATGCAGCGCTCTTGCAAGACCCGTAGCAAGCGCGCCTGGGTCTGCAAGGGCATGTCTCCGATTTCGTCAAAGAACAGCACGCCCTTGTCAGCCTTGCGTACCAGCCCCACATTGCCTTTTTGATTAGCACCGGTGAAGGCGCCTTTTTCGTAGCCAAACAGCTCAGCCTCCACCAGTTCCGGTGGAATAGCCGCGCAGTTCACCGCCACCAGGGGTTGGCGTGCCCGGGAGCTTGCCCCATGCAGCGCCTTGACCAGCACTTCTTTACCGGCCCCGGTTTCGCCGCTGATCAGCAGCGGAATATCACGCTCCAGCAGGCGCAGGCCTTTGTTCAGCAATGCCTGTTGTTCGGACAGAGAACTGGTTGCCGACGCGACGGGTTGGCTGGGCGGGCGCAACAGGCACTGCAAGCGGCTACGACCTGCCGCCAGCAGCGGGAAGGGCAGGGTGGGTGGGCGCGACAGCAGTTCGCCAAGGCTGACCCTAAAGAGTGCTTCGAGCGCTAAGCCCCTTGGGTCTTGGCCCAACAGCGTATCAGCGCGTCGGTTGGCCGCCAGAACTTGGCCCTGCCTGTCGAACATAAGAATGCCGGCCCAGGGGCTATCCAGGTTATTGCGCGCGGTATTGAACACCAAGCGGTGATGAGTGGGCCCGTACTGGGCTTCCAGCAAAGCGTTCTCCAAGGCCTGGCCTATCATTTTGACCGTGCCCAAGGTGTGCGAAGGCGGCAGGAAACTGTCGCTGGACAGCCCCAGCACCCCCACTAGGCGACGGTCTGCATCGAATATCGGTGCCGCTGAACCGCTCATGAAACGGTTGGCTGCCAGAAAGTGCTCATCGTGTTCTATATGCACGGCCTGGCCACACGCCAGTGCAGTGCCCAGCGCGTTGCAGCCCATGCGCGCCTCACTCCAGTGTGTACCGGCGGTAAAGGCTTTAGCCTGAACAGGATCAAAACGTGGCCTACCCCAGGTGTGCAGTAATCGCCCCTGTTCGTCGGCCAGCAGCAACAAGGCGTGAATGGGGTCCAGTACCTGAGAATAGGCGGGCATCAATTGAAAGCTGGTGATGCGGATCAGCTCCGCGCGCCGCAGTTGCCATTGTTCCAGCTCATTGGGGGTAGGCAGGCTGTGGTCGGCTGGCGCTTGAGGTTGCAACCCCGCGGCGGTCGAGCGTGCCCAGGCTTCGCGGATGGCTTGTTCGTGAACGATGCCGTTGTGGCTGCTGAGCATGGCGGCGGCCTTTATGATTATTTTTGTTCCACCAGTGTTGTTCAAAACTGAACATTGTCAACACTTGGGCTGTTCAGTTGTTCAGCCTTGGCTGTTCACTTATGTTCACAGGTAAAACCCACTGGTGCCCTGGAGGGCTCTGGGGCGCGGTTTTCCCTGGGTTGGCACGGTTGTGGCTGTAGCTTGGCTATTACAACAAGAAGGTTGCAGCCATGGCACTGGAACTGCGCGATGTATCCCGCATCGTCGATGGGCAGCACTGGATCGACACCGCTAACTTGCGGTTCGAGGCAGGTTCATTCAACGTGCTGTTGGGCCGTACCCTCTCCGGCAAAACCAGTCTGATGCGGTTGATGGCCGGCCTGGACCGCCCCGATGCCGGCCAGGTATTGATGCAAGGTAGGGACGTGACCGGAGTGCCCGTGCGGGCGCGCCGGGTGTCGATGGTTTACCAGCAGTTCATCAACTACCCCAACCTGACCGTGTACGACAATATCGCCTCGCCGCTGCGCCAGGCGAAATTGCCCGCGGACGAAATCGATCAGCGGGTGCGGGCCACGGCCAAGATGCTGCGCATCGAGCCGTTCCTGGCGCGTTACCCTCTGGCGCTTTCCGGTGGGCAGCAGCAGCGCACCGCCATGGCCAGGGCCTTGGTGAAAGATGCCGAGCTGATTCTGTTCGACGAGCCCTTGGTGAACCTGGACTACAAGCTGCGTGAAGAGCTGCGCCTGGAAATGCGCGAGTTGTTCGCCACGCGCCATACCATTGCGGTGTATGCCACCACCGAACCTAACGAGGCCCTGGCCCTGGGCGGCACCACGACCATCGTGCACGAAGGGCGGATCATCCAGAGCGGGCCGACGGCCCAGGTGTATCAACGCCCCAGCGAAGTGCTGGCAGCCGAACTGTTCTCTGAACCACCCCTGAACCTGCTGCCGGGGCGGATCAGCGGAGGAGAAACGAGCTTGGCCGACTTCGCCCACTTCCCGCTCAATGCCGACCTGCAAGGTCTCGGTGAAGGGGCGTTTCGTTTCGGCGTGCGCCCCAGCCATATCACCCTGGTGCCTTCCAACGATGATGATCTGGAGCTGGCAGTGACCGTGGAGCTTGCCGAGATCAGCGGCTCGGAAACCTTCCTGCACGTGCGCAATGACCAGTGGCGGCTGGTGGCGCACCTGCCGGGGGTGCATGAATTTGCCGTAGACGCGCCCATCAAGGTGTACATCCCCACTCATAAATTATTCGTGTTCGAGCCCCAGGGGCGCCTGGTTCAGGCCCCGGGCCGGCGCGCGGCGAGGGCTGCCTGATGGCCGAGATCCGTTTGCAGCAATTGGCACATAGCTATATGAGCCAGCCGGCCAAGCCCGAAGACTATGCGCTTCAGCACCTGGACCATATCTGGGAGCAGGGCGGGGCCTACGCCTTGCTAGGGCCGTCTGGGTGTGGCAAGTCCACTTTGCTCAATATCATTTCAGGGCTGCTGACCCCTTCGGAAGGCCAGGTGCTGTTCGACGGCCAGCGGGTAAACGAGAAAACCCCCGAGCAGCGCAACATCGCCCAGGTGTTTCAGTTCCCGGTGGTGTACGACACCATGACGGTGTTCGACAATCTGGCCTTTCCCTTGCGCAACCAGGGCATGGCCGCGGACAAAGTGCGTAAGAAGGTGGAGGAAATCGCTGACGTACTGGAACTCACTCCGGTGTTGGCGAAAAAAGCCAAAAACCTGAGCGCCGACGAAAAGCAGAAAGTGTCCATGGGCCGTGGGCTGGTGCGTGACGACGTATCGGCCATTCTGTTCGACGAGCCGCTGACGGTGATCGACCCGCACCTGAAATGGCGGCTGCGGCGCAAGCTCAAGCAGATCCACGAGCAGTTCAACATCACCATGGTGTATGTCACCCACGATCAGTTGGAGGCTTCCACCTTTGCCGACAAGATCGCCGTGATGTACGGGGGCAAGATCGTGCAGTTCGGCACTCCGCGGGAGTTGTTCGAGCGCCCGCGCCACAGCTTCGTGGGTTACTTCATCGGTAGCCCCGGCATGAACCTGATCGACGTTACCCAGCAAGGTGATGCCCTGGCGTTTGGCGACATTCAGGTACCGCCACCTCCGGGCTTGGCAGGCCAACTGCCACAGCTTGCCGGGCAGCGCTTGCAGCTAGGTATCCGGCCTGAATTCGTACGCATCTGGGACGCGCCCGCTGAATACACCCTGGCCGCCCGCCTGCGCCATGTGGAAGACCTGGGCACCTACCGGATTCTTACCTTGGAACTGGGTGGCCAGCGGCTCATGGCGCGTCTGCCCGAGGACCGCCCGCTACCTGAAGGCGAGGTGCCAGTGAGCTTTCCGGCGCCCTGGCTGATGCTCTACGCCAACGACGTGCTGGTGGAGGCCGAACAATGAACAAGGTACCCAACAACAAGGCCTGGTGGCTGGTAATGCCAGTGTTCCTGCTAGTGGCATTTAGCGCCATCGTGCCGATGATGACCGTGGTCAACTATTCGGTGCAGGATATTTTCGACGCCAACAGCCGCTTCTTCGTCGGCACCGACTGGTATCGCCAGGTGCTGCAAGACCCGCGCCTGCACGATTCGCTGCTACGGCAATTTATCTACTCGGCCTGTGTACTGTTGATCGAAATCCCGCTGGGCATCGCCATCGCCCTGACCATGCCTGCCCGTGGGCGGCGCGCGTCGCTGGTGCTGATCGTGATGGCCATCCCGCTGCTGATCCCGTGGAACGTGGTGGGCACCATCTGGCAGATCTTCGGCCGAGGTGACATTGGCCTGCTGGGTTGGGGCCTCAATGCGTTGGGGGTGGACTACAACTACGCGGCTCATACCCGCGATGCCTGGGGCACCGTGCTGATCATGGACGTGTGGCACTGGACCTCGCTGGTGGCCTTGCTGTGCTATTCAGGGCTAAGGGCTATCCCGGACGTGTACTACCAGGCCGCGCGTATCGACCGCGCTTCACCCTGGGCGGTGTTTCGGTACATTCAACTGCCCAAGCTCAAGAGCGTGCTGCTGATCGCCGTGATGCTGCGCTTTATGGACAGCTTTATGATCTACACCGAGCCTTTCGTGCTCACCGGCGGCGGCCCGGGTAACGCCACTACCTTCCTCAGCCAAACCCTCACGCAAATGGCGGTAGGGCAGTTCGACCTGGGGCCGGCGGCAGCGTTCTCGCTGGTGTACTTCTTGATCATCCTGTTGGTGTCCTGGCTGTTCTACACCGCCATGACCCATACCGACCGGGGTTGACACCATGATCACACGTAAAACCTTTATCCTGCTGCTGTTCCTGGCCTTCCTGCTGGTGCCCATCTACTGGCTGGTCAACATGTCGTTCAAAACCAACACGGAGATCCTGGGCGGCCTTACGCTTTGGCCCCAGGATTTCACCTGGCAGAACTACAAGGTGATTTTCACTGATCCCAGTTGGTACCAGAGTTACCTCAACTCCATGTACTACGTGAGCCTTAACGCGGCGATCTCGCTGCTAGTGGCCCTGCCGGCCGCCTATGCGTTTTCCCGTTATCGGTTTTTGGGCGACAAGCACCTGTTCTTCTGGCTGCTGACCAACCGCATGGCGCCACCGGCGGTGTTCTTGCTGCCGTTCTTCCAGTTGTATTCATCCATTGGCCTGTTCGATACCCCCTATGCCGTAGCCCTGGCTCACTGCTTGTTCAACGTGCCATTGGCGGTGTGGATTCTCGAAGGCTTTATGTCCGGCGTGCCCAAGGAAATAGACGAAACCGCGTACATCGACGGTTATGGCTTCGGCAAATTTTTCCTGCGGATCTTTATCCCGCTGATTGGCTCGGGGATCGGTGTTACGGCGTTCTTCTGCTTTATGTTCTCTTGGGTGGAGCTATTGCTGGCGCGCACGCTGACCAGCGTGAACGCAAAGCCCATCGCCGCCGTGATGACCCGTACGGTGTCTGCGGCAGGTATCGACTGGGGGGTGCTGGCGGCGGCGGGGGTGTTGACCATCCTGCCGGGGCTGCTGGTGATCTGGTTCGTTCGTAACCATGTGGCCAAGGGCTTTGCCCTGGGCCGGGTATAAGGAAGCCGTAGCATGAGCTGGATGGCCTGGACCCTTCCAACCGCTGTGTTTTTCATTGCCGTGGCCTTGGTACTGCTGGTTATGACCGCTGTGGAGCTACGCTGGCCCGGCACCGAACGCAGGGGTTTCTTGCCGATCACCACAACCCGTGGCGACCGGCTGTTCATTGGCCTTCTCGGTAGCGCCTACCTTCACCTGTTGGTGATAGGCGCTACTGACTGGAGCATCTGGGTGGGCTCGGTGCTTGCCCTGGTGTGGTTGGCAATCGTGATGCGCTGGGGCTAATGCCTGGCGCTCGCGCGTAGCAAGAACAGCGCCGGGCCCCGAGCCACGCGCGCGTACATCCATTCGGGAGGAAACCCATGTTCGAGAATAAAAACAACAGGCGACAGGGCATCACGTTGGCGGCCCTGCTCGTGTTCGGCGCCTATGGTTCGCTGGCCTGGGCCGATGCCTATGAGGACGCCGCGAAGAAGTGGATCAACAGCGAGTTCAAGCCTTCCACCCTCACGCCCGAGCAGCAGATGGCCGAGCTCAAATGGTTTATCGAGGCCGCCAAGCCGTTTCGCGGCATGAACATCAAGGTAGTGTCCGAAACCCTGACTACCCATGAATACGAGTCCAAGGTGCTGGCCAAGGCGTTCAGCGAGATTACTGGGATCACGCTGACCCACGACCTGATGCAGGAAGGGGACGTGGTTGAGAAGCTGCAAACCCAGATGCAATCTGACGAAAGCATCTACGACGGTTGGATCAATGACTCGGACCTGATCGGTACCCACTTTCGCTACGGCAAGGCTGAATCGATCACTGACATGATGGCCAACGAAGGCAAGGCCTACACCTCGCCGACCCTGGACCTCAAGGACTTTATTGGCATCTCTTTTACCACCGCCCCCGATGGCAAGATTTACCAACTGCCCGACCAGCAATTCGCCAACCTGTACTGGTTCCGCGCTGACTGGTTCGAAAGGCCTGACCTGAAAGAGAAATTCAAGGCCAAGTATGGTTACGAACTGGGCGTGCCGGTCAACTGGTCCGCCTATGAGGACATCGCCAAATTCTTCAGCGAGGACGTAAAGGAGATCGACGGCAAGCGGGTGTATGGCCATATGGACTACGGCAAGAAAGACCCCTCCCTGGGCTGGCGTTTCACCGATGCCTGGTTCTCCATGGCCGGTGGTGGCGACAAGGGCCTACCTAATGGCTTGCCAGTGGACGAGTGGGGCATTCGCGTGGAGGACTGCCGCCCGGTGGGCTCCAGCGTAACCCGCGGCGGCGACACCAATGGCCCGGCAGCGGTTTATGCCACGCAAAAATACATCGACTGGCTCAAGGCCTACGCCCCCCCACAAGCGGCGGGCATGACCTTCTCCGAGGCAGGCCCGGTACCGGCTCAGGGGGCAGTGGCGCAGCAGATTTTCTGGTACACCGCCTTTACCGCCGACATGACCAAGCCCGGCCTGCCCGTGGTGAACAGCGATGGCACGCCCAAGTGGCGCATGGCGCCTTCACCTAAAGGGCCTTATTGGGAAGAAGGCATGAAGCTTGGCTACCAGGATACCGGTTCATGGACGTTCTTTAAGTCCACTCCGGAAAAACAGCGCCTGGCTGCCTGGCTCTATGCTCAATTTGTGACCGCCAAAACCGTGTCGCTGAAGAAAACCATCGTTGGCCTGACGCCTATTCGCGAATCGGACATCAACTCCCAGGCCATGACCGAAATGGCGCCCAAACTGGGTGGCTTAGTGGAGTTCTACCGCAGCCCGGCGCGGGTGCAATGGACGCCAACCGGGACTAACGTGCCGGACTATCCAAAACTTGCGCAACTGTGGTGGAAGCATGTGTCGGACGCGGTCAGCGGCGAAAAAACCGCCCAGCAGGCGCTCGATGGGCTGGCCATGGACCAGGACAATATGCTCAAGCGCCTGGAGCGCGCTCAGGCAAGCTCCAAGTGCGGGCCTAAACTCAACGAGGAAAAAACCGCCCAGTACTGGTTCGACCAGCCCGGGGCGCCCAAGCCAAAACTGGCCAACGAAAAGCCCCAGGGCCAAACCGTCAGTTACACCGAGCTGGTGAAATCGTGGGAGGCGGCCAAGAAGTAACAATCGGGATGGCTGTAAGAGCCAGCCGAGCTGGCGAACAGTACGTCACGGGATGCCTGTGCCGTCTCTTCGCGAGCTTGCGCTCGCTCCTATGGGCCGAAACAGACCTCAAACGTGCAACGATTCAGCGGCGTACAGGGTGTTTTCCAGCAGGCAGGCCCGGGTCATTGGGCCAACGCCGCCAGGAACGGGGGTAATCCAGCCCGCGCGGGGCAGGGCAGTGTCGTACACCACATCCCCTACCAGCTTGCCGTCTTCCTGGCGATTGATGCCCACATCGATCACGATGGCGCCGTGCTTGATCCACTCGCCTTTCACCAACCCTGGTTTACCCGCGGCCACTACTACCAGGTCCGCGCGGCTGACATGATCGGCCAAGTCCCGAGTAAAACGGTGAGTCACGGTTACGGTGCAGCCACCGAGCAGCAGCTCCATAGCCATGGGCCGCCCTACGATATTGGAGGCGCCCACCACCACGGCATTCATGCCATAGAGGTTTTGCCCGGTGCTTTCAAGCAGCGCCATGATGCCCTTGGGCGTGCACGGCCGCAGCAGCGGAATGCGCTGCGCCAAACGGCCTACGTTATAGGGGTGGAAGCCATCAACGTCTTTATCGGGGCGAATACGCTCCAACAGGCTGGAGGCATCCAGGCCGGCAGGCAGCGGCAGTTGCAGGAGAATCCCGTCGATGGCCGGGTCGCCGTTCAAGCGGTCGATCAATGCCTCCAGCTCATTCTGACGGGTGCTGTCGGGCAGATCATAGGCTTGGGACAGAAACCCCACTTCCTCGCAATCTTTGCGCTTGTGGGAAACGTACACCTCGGACGCAGGATCGGTACCGACCAGGATGACTGCCAGCCCTGGAACACGCAGGCCCTGCTGCCGGCGTTCTATCACTTGCTGAGCGATGCGCTGGCGCAAGCTGGCGGCGATCGCCTTGCCGTCGATAAGTTGTGCTGTCATGACGCGTGGTAAACACTCGAAGGGGAAGAAAATGTGTCGCTATTCTCGCATGCTCGGCGATCAGGTCAAAGGCACACGCAGGCGCGAATCCGCTAAGCCCTTTATTCGCCTGCATTTTTTTCCAAAAAACTATTGACGCCTTTTGGTGCCCTCTATAAGATTCGTCGCACTTGTCGGGCAGGGCCTAACGCTGGCGCAAGTGATCGCTGAAAACCTCTTTCTGGTCAGTTAGTTAGCAGGTATTCGCGGTAGCGGCTTTTTCACTTCAGCCCTGAAGTTGAATACAGAGCGCCCGTAGCTCAGCTGGATAGAGCATCCGCCTTCTAAGCGGATGGTCGCAGGTTCGAGTCCTGCCGGGTGCGCCATTTGGCAGCTTTGGTATTTGGCCTTGAACAAGTAAATGCAATATGGTGGGCGTAGCTCAGTTGGTAGAGCGCTGGATTGTGATTCCAGTTGTCGTGGGTTCGATTCCCATCGTCCACCCCATATTCGCTAGGAGGCGCCTTACGCAAGTCTGGCGCCTTTGCTTCGACCGGTTACGCGGACGTGGTGAAATTGGTAGACACACTGGATTTAGGTTCCAGCGGCGCAAGCTGTAAGAGTTCGAGTCTCTTCGTCCGCACCAATTGAAAATCAAGGGGTTACGAGCTTAAGCAGTGCTCCCCCTTGGCACGCTGGATTAGCAGCGTGAACTGTACGTGAACTTGCCTGTTCGCGGCCCTGGTCCAGTATCCGGACCGCTTCCCTTACCCTCGCTGGCGCCAAGTGCGCATAACGCTCCGTCATCATGATCGTGGAGTGTCCCAGCAAATCCCTGACTTCGGCCATCGCCACCCCCGCGCTTATCAAGTGCGCCGCGCAGGTGTGCCGCAGGTCGTGAATCGTGAAGTCGGTGATACCCGCCGTCTTGCACGCTTCGTTGAACCCCTTCCGAATGCAGATCACTCGCTCACCGGTGCCACGGGCAAATACCCAGGGTGTAGCGGGGCAGTACTGCGCCCGAAAGCTGGCCATCGTCTTCAGCGCATCCAGCGCCCCTTCATTCAGCGGAATGCTTCGCCGCTTCCCTGCCTTCGTGTGAATCCCTTCCAGATGAATTAGCCCGTTGGTGAAGTCCACCCGGCGCCACTCCAGCCCCAGCATCTCTTCCTTCCTGCAACCTGTGTTCACCGCCAGGCGAATGAAGCTCTCGAGGATCACCCCGAACTTCTGCGCCCTGGCCGCGCGGCACAGGCTTTCTACTTCTGCCCGGGTTAACCAACGCACCCGGCCTTCAGGTTCCTTTAGCGTCCGGCCCTTCACAGGGTTAGGCAAAGCCCATTCGTATTCCACGTTGCACCAGTTGATCGCAGCAGACAGCGCCGCCAGTTCCCGGTTGATCGTGGCTGCGGAGGTCTTTCCAGACAACCGCTCGTCGATATACGCTCGAATGTGCTTTCCGCTTAGATCGTTCATCACAAACCCGTTAAAATGGGCACGCAATGGTTTGACCCTATGTGCTGTCGTCTCGAAACTGCGCTGGTGCTGGCTGGCGTTACGCAGGTACGGGACCATTACATCGTTGAACGATCGGGGCGGATTCACGCCCCATTCCTTTTCCTTCCACGCGTCGGCCTTAGCCTGTTGCTCTATCGCTTTTGCCGCCGCGAAGTCGCTAGTGCCAGAAGATCGTCGAGTTCTTGTTCCATCCGCCTGGGTGACGAATATCCACCAGTAAGGCGAATCGGCTCTTTTGTAGGGCATTCGGGTTCCTCCGATATGCCGCCCGCGGCGCAGATACTAGCAGCCGCCTCGGCATCGATCATCTCTTGCAGCTTTCCGTGGTGTATCCGGATGCCGCGTTTCAAAAGCCGCACGACGGGGATTAGGTTCTCCCTGGCCATGCGGTAGGCGGTGGCCCGGCTCACGCCAAGCACGCCCGCCGCCTGCTCTACGGATATCAGTGACATGAGGTCTCCAGGCCGCCTGGGGCGGCGGTCGGGGTTAGGCGAGCTTTAACTCGGCAGGTGATGACTCGGCGACAATGGCCACAGCAAGTGCGTAGGCCTCGGGGTGCTGCTTGTCGAAGGCAGGCATGTGCGAGGTTTCAATCCAAGTCCCTCGGATTGCCCCACGGCCAAGCCAGCTTTCCTTCGGGCCGTTCGGGCGAGTCCACGCGGTAGGGCTGATCCCTTGCTCTTGAATCTGCTTAGCGGTGATGGAGCCCTGCTTCCGGATAAGAGCAATCACTCGAAGGGCCGACTCTTTCCACGGGGTGAGCCTGATCGGGGATGGAACGCCGGCCTTGTGGCAGCCTACAACCATTGGCACCTGGCACCGTGCCGGGGGGTTCCAGTCATGGAGATGCAGGCTTTCACCGTTGCTGAAATAGCTCCGGCCGTTTCCGAGGTTGCATTGGTACTCTAGGTCGAACTCCCAAGAGCCTGCCATGACACCCCTGTATCCCCATCGGGGCACGAGAACGGGTATTCCGAGCATATGCAGCAATCTGGAAACGCCCCGGCTCGCATCAGTCAGCTTGCCAACGATGATCATCCTGTGGTCTGGCCCAGGCTTTCCATAGAAGGTTTCGTAGTCGTGGGGCAGGATCTGGTCCACTACCTTGGCGTTAAGGGTTAGCTTCGCCTCAACGCCGATCTGGCGTCCGCTTTCATGCACAACCAGGATGTCGAACCCTGCCGCCTCGGGGTAGCAGGTCCAGCCCTCAACCTTGTTCATTGAGCGAATGAAGGCTTCGCAGAGCTCTGCCTCCTTCGTAATTGGGATTTCCTCAGGCATGGGGGACACCTCACCCACCGTCACCAGCAGGCTGAATAGGGAAGGGGTTAGGCAGTAGCCTTGGCGATGGTTGCTTCGAAGCGTGCAGCCAGTTCGGCGTTTACCTCGGCTTTGGCAGTGCTTTCGGCGGTGCCCTTGGCGCGATGCAGGGTTTCGTATGTGCGCAACTGGGCCGCGGCATCAATCAAGTCGATCAGCAGCTCATCCTGAAGCTTCCCTTCCTCCCGTCCGATATCCCAGAAGCGCTGGGCCCAGTGACCTTCCGGCGGCGGGTTACGATCCTGCTTGCCTACCGCCAACGCCCCGACGATTGCGTCGCACAGATCCCGCTTGTAGGTATTGTCGCCATCAATGCTGAGCCCGGCCCTGCGCAGGGTGCTCAGGACTTCATCCAGGCAAATGCCTTGATCCTTGAGAACGATGTCGAGGCTTGGCTTGCCCTCGGTGTAGATGGTGAGGCAGAGCTTGGCGTCGGGCCAAAGCTGCTCGCTGATATTGACCAGTGCATCATTGGCTACTTCGTGGAATCGCTGAGTTGCGGACATGGGAATACCTCACCCGCCGTCAGTCGGCAGGTTCAAATAGGGAAGGGGGGGTTAGGCTGGTACGAGCTCAGCCGGTACGGTGACCGTGTCGCCCAGGTGAACTAGCACTAGCGCGCGGCAGAAGGCGACTAGGGCGGTAGGGCCGCCAGCAAGACGGGTCAAGCCGGTTTGTAGGTAAGGCCGGTAAGCGAAGGCGCGCCACTCGGCATGCACATGGTGAAGGCCAAAGATTTTGCAGTGCTGATCGATCAGCAGCCCGCCAATCGCCCAGTTCACGGATGGGTTATAGCGCGAGCCATCCAGGTCGGTTCGATAGGTGCGCCAGGCACTTCATAGCAGGGCGGCTCCAGGCGAACCGGCACGCCCACCGCCTTGGCCACGGCCCAGTCCAGCGCGCTGCCGATGAGGTCGCTAGTTCTGACCTCCGTAGTCATGGCTTTACCTGCTGGGCCAGTGCAGCATCATCAATGCCAGGTCGCATAGCGGTGCTATCGCCTACGATGGCCCGAAACCAGTTGAGCATAGCGGCGCCGGTACTGATGGTGTGATGGCGGGCCTTTTCATCGTTGCCAGCCATTTGCGCTGTCATAGCCTTCTGCGCTAGGTAGCCGATAAGCCAAAACCAGTCGGCTGGCTGCTTGCCTGCGTCATGGTTTGCACCCCACCGCTTGATCTGGTGCCCGGCCTCCAATCGAACACCCTCAAACCATTCAGTCGTGTGGGGTGTATTGAGAAGGCGTTCCAGCTCGGCGACTCTAGCCTGGCTAACGGCGAGTTGCGCCTGGGCCTGCTGCAGCTCTTCGAACACCTGCAGGTTGAGATCGGCCATGGCCGGCAACTCATCATGCAAGGCTTTAAGCTGTGCATCGCATTCCTTCCACTTGGGCGAGAACTGACCGCAAGATGCGCATGAGGATCTCGGATAGGGTTTGCCCTCTGCAGCTAGGCGCTGCCGGCAGTTGAGCGGTACCCGGTTCTGTTCGTCGGTCATGAGCTTAACCCCGGCGAGCCCTGCTTTTGCTCGCCGCAAGCGCACTTGTACAAGCCGCGCAGGCTGACAGAGCCACGATTGCCGTTGATACGGGTAATCTGGACGTTGTGCTGGAAAGCCCATTTGTGCCTCCGACCTTGGGTGCAGTTCTTCATGGTGTCACCTGCTGGGCCAGTGCTGACAGGATATCGCGCAAGTACCCTGTTGCCACACTTGGCTGGTCCCCTGCTGCATCGCAAAGTCTTTCTACGAAAGAAATAACCTTTGCCACCCGCGCCCGCAACTCCGCTATTTCCTTGGCCTGGGCGGTGACGAGGGCGCGGTCTACCAGTTCGGTATGTGTCCATCCACCCCCATCCTTAGACGGTTGGGGGTAGTAGACAGGCCATTCAACTTCGGGGCGGCTATACATATGCCCCAGCACTTCCACCTCCCCGCCAACAGATGGATCAATAGAACGGTGGATCTCGCACACCTGGCACACTTCACCGCTGCCAGCGCCACGGTTAGCGGCGTTCACCCAAATATGGCTGCAACCCTCGCCAACAGACAGCGGTAGCGGTTCGGTTTTATAGCTGGGCCACATAGGTGTACACAGGCATTTCCAAGTGCTAAGACTTCCACCGCACGCCGGGCAGGGCACGTTCTCTGTGCGAGATAGTTCGCCAACAGACGGCGGCTGTGGGGCGGCACTCGCACTCTCAACCAGGCGCTGCATTTCCAGCACGATCTGATCATGCTCTCGATCGCTTGGCCCGACATCTTCAGTGAAGAAGACTTCTCGCCCAAGATTATTCAGCATCCGCTGGATAAGCTGGATTGCATCTTTCTCTTTCGTCATTGCGCTCTCCTGTCGGCCTGGCGCTGCTTGCTGCATTTGGTGTGGTTGCCCTGGGCGCGGTGGTTACCGCAGTACTCGCAGGTCGGAACGGTTAGGAAGAGGGGCATGGGCCGGCGTCGCGCCTGAGTTGGGCGGTAACGGGTCATGGGTCAATTCCAGCCAGCTGTCGGGCAGCACGCTTCAGCCTGGCGTTAAACCAGCGCCGGATAACGTAGCCGCGAACAATGCTGATCAAGGTGAACCAGGCCCCGATCACCAGGTTGGTGCTAAACGGAACGTCAATGCCCACCAGTGGGAATACCAGCAACTGAGAAATCAAGGCCACCACATAACCAATGGCAGTGTTGATGCAGGTTTCGATGAGTGATTCGAGTTTGGATTGGTTCATGCGGCTACTGCCTCCCGCGTGGCTACCCGCCATGGATCATTGGCCTGGGCTAGTGCAGCCATGGGTGGCGGGCTCACGCTATTGCCGCACATATGCACCTGCTGGGTTTTGGTGAAGGGCTTGCCGTCGGCGCCACGGTCGATGATGTAGTCAGCGGGGAAGCCCTGAGCCCGATAGAGCTCATGCGGCTGCAGCATCCGCAGGCAGATATCCACGATCACATAGGGCGTCCCACGCACGTACACGGTTACTAGGCCGAGGCGATCCTTGGTTGTGATCGTTGGCGCGGGGCTGGCACAACTGCTGGTGTTCTCTGTGCCGTAGTAGCTGATCAGGAATGCCGCAACGCGCAGAGCGCCTTCTTCATGTTCTGGAGAGAGTGTGTACTCCACCAGCGCATGATGCTCGGCGCCGGCGGTCATCGTCGGTACCGGCTCATTCATGGGTCGGCCGGTGCAGTTACGGCGCAGCGTGGCCAGGCTGGCGCTCACCAGCTGCTGTTGGCTGCCTGTGTTCGTCACCGTGGTCATGGGTTCGTCTAAGCCCTTGGCGTGGGTGGTGTTGAAACCGCCGTTGGCCTGGGCCATGAACGCTGACACCAAGCCGCGTTGGTCCTGGGTCATCACTGTGCCCATGGGCTGATCGGCAGTGCCCGGCCCGCCTGAGTAAGCCGGCCCGCCGGTACCGACCAGCAGAGGGGCGACGACCGCATGCTTGACGCCGCCGGCCACGACCGTGCCGAGCGGCTGGTGCAGGCCAGGTGCGCGCGGCTGCTGGCCGGCACGCTCGCCATACCCTGTCTGGATCAGGGTAGGGCTGATCAGTGTCAGCTCGCCCCGATTGGCGCAGGTGATAGTGGGAAGAGGCTCGCCCGCGTCGTTAACCCGGTCACTGCCCTGGTGGGTAGCGGGCGCGATGATGGGGCTGGCCATGGCGAACGATCCGCCGCGAGGCCAGGAAGTCACGGTGCGTAGCGGTTCGCGGGCCGACTGGGCTAACTCACCCGACCAGTTGGCGATTGGCACGATGAACGGGTCCGCGCTATCGATGACGAATTTCTTCAAACCCTTGGCTACCCGTCGAAGCGTGGCCGGGGCCAGGTCCTTTTTGCGGCCGAAGATGCTTTTGCTCGGTACCGACCAGTCGATGCAGTCAGCGGCGGTGCGCCACTTATGCTGTCCCTTGGCAGGCTGGCGGGCGTGGGTGGGTTCTGGCCACACAATGGGCTGCCCATCGCACCTGGCGATCATGAACAAGCGCTCACGGCTGGTAGGCGCGCCGAAGTCGCAGGCCTTGATAACGCGCCACTCGACTGCGTAGCCCATGCCTTCGAGCAGGGCTACGAACCGACGCCAGGTGGTACCGCGGCGTTTCGGGTCGGGCACCAGGAACTGCTGGTGCACGGGCACTACTTCGTCAGGGGCTGCTACCTGGCCGCCTAGCTTCATTACTCGGCCTGTTGCCTTGTCTCGCTTAGCGATCAGTGGACCCCATTGCAGGATCTGCTTAACGTTCTCCAGGCTGATTACCCTGGGCCGCTTCTTGCCCGCCCACTTCAAACCGATCCACGACAGGTTGCGGATCTCGCGCTTGCGCGGCTGGCCGCCAGCAGCCTGGCTGTGATGCGTGCAATCGGGGCTCATGTGGAACCAACCCACGGCACGCCCCTGGCATTCTTCGTCTGGGTCGCCGTCGAACACGTCCGTGGTGAAGTGCCGGGCGTGGGGGTGGTTGACGGTGTGCATGGCGATAGCCGCCGGGCTGTGATTCTTGGCTACAGTGACGGCGCGGCGCAGGCCCATCTCAAGGCCGGTGCCAGCGCCACCGCCGCCACAGAAGAAGTCCACCACGATCTCATCGTCTTGAGTGGAGAAGCCCAGGCTGTACTGCGTTTTGAAGTCAAAAGCGGGTTTTTTAAGCGAGGTCATGAATGCTCCAAACAGCCCTGGGCCTGCCGGGCTGGCGACGTTGGAAATAGGGAATGGGTTAAGCGGCTGGCATATCCAGCAGCATGTCCATCTGGGAAGCGCCTTCGAGCCAGGCGGCGTCTAGGCGCTGACGGGCGAGGGCGGCATATGCGGGGTTGAGCTCGCAGAGCACCGATTGCCGGCCTTCCTGCATGGCGACTAGGCTTGTGGTGCCCGATCCGCCGAATGGGTCCAGGACCAGCCCGCCGCGCGGCGCCCCGGCCAGGACGCAGGGCCGTATTAGCTCCGGCGGGAAGGTTGCGAAGTGGGCGCCTTTGAATCCGTTGGTGGCCACCGACCACACGCTGCGCTTGTTCCGCGTTTGGTCGTAGTCGATATGCTCCCGACCGGGCCGGTGCTGCCCGGTCTGGCCGTGTTCGCCTTCGGAGTACTTCGTTACTCGAGCAAAGCTGTTGCGGCGGCTACTGCCCACGGCCTTTATTGGACCGTTAGTTTTACCTGGGACACGGTCACTACCAGCCTGGCTTTCAACATCCTGCGCCCATCGGGCGGCACTGCTGTTTGTGGCAGGCTCCCGTATGGCTTCTTGGTCGAAGCGGTACCGCAGGCCCTTGCTCAGCAGGAACAGGTATTCGTGTGCCTTCGTACAGCGGTCCCGCACACTCTCGGGCATTGGGTTTGGCTTATGCCAGATGATGTCCTGGCGTAGATACCAGCCGTCATCCTGGAGGGCGAAGGCTAGGCGCCAGGGCATGCCCATCAGGTCCTTCGGCTTGAATCCGCCGTGGTTGGGCTTCTTCTGCTTTAGAGCGCTGGCGGCAACCTGGCGGGCACTGAGTGAGGAAACGCCCAGGCCCATATCGTCACGGCCGTGGGCGCCCCAGCTTCCTGCATAGCTGTCGCCCATATTCACCCATAGGGTGCCGTCGTCACGCAGCACCCGGCGAACCTCGCGGAACACCTGCACCAGGTTGTTAATGAATTCGCGCGGAGAGGCCTCCAGGCCGATCTGGCCGTCAACGCCGTAGTCCCGCAGGCCGAAGTAGGGCGGCGAGGTCACGCAAGTGTGCACGCTCTCGCCTGGCAGCGTCCGCATCATGTCGATGCAGTCACCTACCAAGATACGGTGATGGTCCATGGATACTCCAAGAAGCCGTCCGCCTAGGCGTGCGCAATGAATGAGAGGGAACGAATACCAGTTGGCAACGTATAGCGATTTTGAAGCCAGCGGCGCGTTAGGCCGTGCTCCGTCCGCCGAGGCAGGAGAAGAGGTTGATTGCAGCGGTCATAGCTGCTTCCAAAAAGTAAGAGACTGGAGAAAAACCATGAAATGGGGTATTGGTTAAGCGAACATCACACCCGCCTTAGCAGGAGATACAAAATGAGTGATGCGTTGAGTGAGGGTTTTAATAAAGGAGATGACGTCTGTGACACCACCACGGGCACGGAGAGATGCGGAGTTGTTGAGGAGCATGACGGCATAAATTTGCGCGTGTCTTGCAATGAGCATGATGGGCGCGAATGGTGGGTTGCTGAGAAGGACTGCTATCCCGGGTAGAGGCTCGGGGATTGCCATTACTAATCACCGCAGAAACACTCAATGGGCTCATCAAGTTCGGCAAAGAGGTCATGTTGTTGGCCGGCGTAATAGATCATCTGCTGGTAGCTGGGTCGGTCCTTGCGGAACCGCGCACCGTCGCCGGCGAACATGCCGGCAGAGCGTGTCGCAGCTTCCTGGCGTGCCCACCACTCGCCTCGAGTACGGTCCGAGGCGATGATCGAATAGACCTGGTTGAGCGGCTTGAGGAAGCAGAGGTCGCAGTTGCCTTCAAGCGTTCGGCCATTGACTGTGGCCAGTTGGAGGTTGAACGGCTGGGCTAGCCAGAAGGCCCCTACGTCATGCACGGATACACCAGCATCTGCCAATGGCATTAGCATGTGTTCCCGGGGCGTTTCAGTACTGGTCCCGCGCTTGCGAATCTTCGCCACCCGGCGCTGCTCATCAGCCCGGATACCCACCATCTGATCCCACTCGCCATCCTCATTGGTCCAGCCGATGTGCTTGAGATAGCGGTGCATCGTTCTGATTTTCAGCTCAACCGTGCAGAACCTGGTGACCGGATTGGGCAGGTACTTGCGCTTGCGTATCACGGCCTGGAAAGGCTTACCGTCGCGGCTGGCGCTGTCGAAATCCACCACGGCAAAGCCCAGCTCATCGTCGCGGTACTCTAGCCAGGTAATCGGCACGGCCCAATGGCTGGCGCATTCCCGGACAAATTCAAGCGTGGCTGGATGCTCCTTCCCGGTATTGGCGAACAACACGAGCAGGTCGCTACGGTCGTCGTTCGCATCCAGTACCTGGCGGAGCATGTATGCGCTGGTGCGCCCGCCTGAAAAGCTCAGGACGGTCTTGCCTCGCAGGGCGTAGGGGTTCATGAATTCTCCGGGAGCGGTGGGTTTGCCGGGATGGTGATGAGGAAACCGGATGGCATCGATAACCACTTCCGCGCCGGTGCTTCATTCCGCCGAGGCCAGCGGATAGATCCATTGCTGTAGGAGCGGAAATTACCTTACTGGCTATGAGCTATAGTTTCGTGTAAGTAGAGGTATGGTTTTACTAAGGAGCGTGCAATGGCTGATGGAATCACAAAAAAACAGAGCTTTGGTATCAATCGAATAAAGCACGCGCTGCATTTACCAGGATGGGTTTTTGGGCAAGATAGCGATTCAAGTTTGAGGGCAAAAGGGAAGCCCGTCTTAACATCCGAATACCAAAATGAGATGAAGGCACAAATATTCTGTCCGGAATGTTCTTGTCCTTTATTTAGGTCGCCTGAAGATAACGACGCGGATAAGAGTGGCCGTAATGCTTACTATGCGCACCGTCGCAATGTCAAAACCAAATGTGGTCTTCGCACCAAGCAGATAGTCGGGAAGAAATATGTAAGCGAGGAGGAGGCAGCACAGGCTATCATCGACGGCAAGCTTGTAATCGTCCACTCTTTTATGAAAGATAGACCGGTTTCGCCAGATAAAGAGATGAAAGAGTATGACCAAACGGCTGTTGAGGATGAACAGGGCGAAATTACGGAGGTTCCTATAGCCCGTCATCGCGGAAAAACTTTCAAACTGCCTAGCTCGGTGACATCGGTATTTGGCCTATGCAGAAAGTTTGACGAAAATCTCTATAAGTATTACGTTTTCCCCGAGTCCCAGCATGCACAGTTGTTGGTTGACGCCCTACGAGATGTTCAAAGCCTATCAGAAACTACCAATTTACCAATTTTAGGTTATGGACGAATCGTTAGTATTTATGAACCCGGAAAATATCCAACTAGCACCCGTTTTGTTAAGTTGGGTTTCAAATCCAAAGGGGGGTACAAAGATTTTTCTGTAATGATCTCGCAACGAGATGCTGATCTTCGTGAGTTGACCATGAGTAATGTCGGTAGGTTTGTGATTTTCTATGGGAGAATCACTGATAACGGCCAGGGCCTGAGTGTCAAGTATCCTAGTTGGGGCGAGGTCGCGCTTGTACCAAAGAAGCATGAAAAATATTTTGCTTAGGATCTGCCTTGAAGCCTTGTGACCTGATTGAATCAGGAAGTCATTGAAGATGCAGGTTGCAGGTTGCAGGTTGCAGGTTGCAGGTTGCAGGTTGCAGGTTGCAGGTTGCAGGTTGCAGGTCGCAGCGGATGCTGGGACTGGATCTGCAAACGGTACCGAAACTTGGGAAATTCAATTTCGACAGAACGACCTGTGTCAAATCCACGCTCCACCCTTCAGCGCCTAGTTTGTTTGGTGGTAAACGGGTGGGGCCGGTGGTCGCGGCCCCGGTTGGATCAGCGGGCGTCGAAGCTCCCCAGGCGCAGCGATGCTTTGTCCTGCACCAGCAGCTGCAGCACGCCTTTGAATTCCTGAGCGATTTCTTCGCGCTGGACCTCTTCACCTATCCACCGCAGCTTCAGCACCGGCTGGCTGCCGCTGGTGATCACCGATAGCCGAAATGTGAAGTCGCGCGGGGCTAGGCCCTCATACGGTACGGCAGTGAATACCAGGTTGGCCGGAATGGTGTCCTTGCTGTTGGCCTCGATCTGTTCCATAGCGCTGCGGCTGGAGCGCGTCTCGCCTACGCTGTGATCACTCTCGGTGGTGCCCTTCACAGTGATGTTGCGTACTCCCGCGATGGCCTTTGCCAACTTCACTTCTTCGCCGGACTGGTCGAACACTTTGAGGTTTAGGCTCCAGTCTTCAATCCAGTCGCTGAGGTCTTTCTGGCTCAGGCCCTTGCCGCCGATAGCACTTACGGCTTGATAGGCTGCAGTGGGCAGGAGCTTTAGCACCGCGTTGTCATCTGCGTGCCCTGGCCGGCTTTCATCGCCAAGGTTGAAGAACACCTTACAAGCCATGGCCTTCTGATCGACGAAGCCCTGGGCAAGCGCGTGACCCCGATCTACCACGTAGCCGCCGAAGTCGGCCAGTGAATCGGTGGAGTAGGTGCCACGGAAACGGGAGCGGCCATCCTGATATTTCTCCAGGCTGATGACCTGAACAGATTCTGGTACCAACACGGTCGGTGTGTCGGTTTCGAGCGTCTTGCCGGCGGCAGCCAGGGCGTTATCGTTGACGAGTTGCAGAGCTTCTTTGGTGAAAGACATCGGTTGATTCCTCGATCAGCTACGGGGTTTGATGGGGGCTTGTTCACGACTGAACAACTGGTCGTGCTTTTCCTGGAAGAGCGTGATCTTGCCGCCTGTGCCGACATACATCGGGGTATCCAAGCTGGTGTTTTCACTGCGATCGCCACGCCGGGTCGGAACCTTGTAAGCCAGCTTGTGCTTGACCTTCACCTGGTGGCTTTCGCCGATCTGGCTGATATCGAGGGTGATGACCAGCTTGCCGGCCTTACTGTGCTCGACAACCCCCTCAGCTATTTCGGAGAGGGCGTGGCCGATCTGGCTCGCGAATGCGCCGCCGTTGAGTTCTTCGAGGAACTCGGAGACGTCGGTTGGACTTGGCATATCGAAGTTTCCTTGGGTAGGGCCGCAGGGCGGCATTTAGGCTTTGAAGCGGGGTACAGGCGTTAGCCGGCTATTCGGGTGCGGTACTGCACAATGTCGCGCACGGTTGAAGGGCCGCAGCCGTAAATAGCGGCCAGTCGCTGGTAGCTCATTCGCCCGGTTTCGTAGTCGGCGCGTATTTGCCTGACCTGTTCGGTGGTCAGCTTGGCCCGTTGGTGGGAAGCGCCGCAGCGGTGGCCACTCGGTGATCTGCTGATAGCTCTCATCAATGGCCCCCTGTGAAGGCAATCCCTTCCTCGGCCGCCAGGCGCCTGAGAAAATGCCGATTGATACCCAGATTTGCCGCTGCTGCTGCCTGGCTGGCGCCTTCGCTCGATAGGCGACGAATGAGCGGCACCAAGATGGTCCGCCGGGAATCTTGGTTGTCCTTGGTGTTGGTAGAGAAGATGATGCCATTGCGCTTAGCGATCTTGTTCACAGTGGGCGTGCCCAGGCGCACCGCTTTAGCCGCGGCTATTACGCCCAAGTGACTGTGAGCGCGTATAGCGGCAACCACTTCAGGGTTGTCCGTGATGCTAGGGGACGGGCCTGGTGGCGCATTTTGGATGACCCGCACCTGACCGCCTGCCTCGAAGAAGGCGGCCTTTGCTTTGTCGAGGTCGGCCTGGAGGTCCGCGCAAACTTGCGTGAAGTAGTCGCTCATCCCACCCCCCACAATGCGCACCCGAACATGGCCAGGCCGATGATCAGAACCCAACGAAACATGCGGTCCGCCAAGTCCTTCACTACCGAAGTGGAGCGTTCGCGCTTTTCCACGGCCCGCTCCAGCTGCTCTGCATACTGAACAGCATCCTTATGGTTCTTGCACTGGCCGTGCAGGCGTTTAGTGGCCGCGCTCACAACCCCCCAGCCGCCGGCGTGAGGTTCGACATAGAAGCGGCACTTGCTGCGTGCTTCGGCGCTGGCCCTGGCAGTGCGATCGCGCAGGGCATTGAGCACGTCCAGCTTCTGCTGGAAGAGGGTATGGGTATTCATTGGGAATCCTTGGCGTGTGGTGTGCGTATGGACCGTATGGGGCAGGCGCCAAGCCCAGTGACCAAACTGGGGAAAAGCCAGCCTGGCGCCTGTCCGATACGGTCGTGGGTAGGCGGCGATGCGGGGGGCCGCGTTGCGCGGTGCAGAAGTCTTCCGCATCCCACTGCGCACTCTGTGAATGCGCAGGAGGATGGATCAGCGTTTTCTTATCAAGGGCCAGATCAGCAGTAGGATCAGGATCGCAAGGAACCCATCAGCGCACATGCTGATAATTCGAGACACCGAGTCGATCAACACCACGCCGATGAGTAGGGTCAGTATGAGAATGACCCGCAGGCGATTCCCCATTTCCCTGATCCAGGCCATTTACAGATAGTCCTTCAACGATAAGCCCATGAGCTTGGCCGCCTTTTCCAGCACAGCCATTTCCTTGTCGTCGATGTCGCCAGAGGCCTCGGCGATGGTGAGCATGATGGTGATAACGGTCGCTGCTTCATCGGGGGAATGAGCCAGGTCCTTCAGTTCCTTTTCAGCGTTCATGCGCAGGATGCGGTGCCCGCCGTCGTGGAAATCCTTCTCGGCGCGGTCCATCGTGTTGGAAAGCTCTGGGCCGAAGCCCTTGAGCTGCGGGGTATTGGCGATCAGCTTTTCGGTTTTCTTCAGCTCGTCTTCGCTGATATCACCGTCGGCTGCGGCGACATAAAACGCACCGTAGACGATCGCTTGCATCAGGTCGCGGTTCTGTACAACTGCCATGGCTGTACGAGCTTCACGGCCTTTCTTTCCGAACAATTTGCCAAGCATTGAGTGTTCCTCGGATGGGTGATTTCCCGTCTGGCCCTGTCACCAAGGCCAGCCAGTGAAATCGATGGCCGGCGGCCAGCTCACCACTGCCCAGGTGACGGGCCTTGCGCTAGGCTGAGCGTTCTCCCACAACACAGCCAGCAAAGGAGGGCGGTGCTCATGCACACCTATAAGCTGAAGCACGACCGGGATTTCGGTAGCGATCTGCCGAAGACTTATGAATCAAGCCGAGAGATTGAGGCAGGGGATGTTATCGAGCTGGAGAACGGCATGTGGCATGGAGTTATCAAGGCCCGCAGAACTCCTGAAGGTATGCTGCTAGTTCTCTCTGAATCTGGTCAGAACGCTGATCAGGCAGAGCTTCTACTAAGGCAGCAATTGTCCGAGTAAGCACGATCGTGGCGAACTTGCTGCACCCTGTAGGGCCAAGCTCTGTAGCTGGGTGCATTAAAGCCATCTTCGTCGCTAACCCGGGTTCTCCCTGGCATGCCAGCGTCATTAGGGCTGCTTCAATTCTTCCCTCAAGGGTGGGAGCGCTAACGATTGGTTTTCCGGGCGAATTTGGGTGAGGGTGAATCATGTCGACTCTCCGTGTTGATTTCCCGTCAGGCCCTGTTGCCAAGGCTAGCCAGTGAAATCTATGGACCATATGAGCCAGCGGGCTCATAACCCGCTCATAGCTTCCGAAATACGCGCCTGGAGGCGAGCTTCGTGGCAATCAACATCAATGCCTATGCTCCCGGCCATTCGCTTGATACGTCGGATATCTCTATCCCCACTAGCTCCCGGCAGAAGATCCTTACTGAAGTGCATGTCAGTGAATTTCAGGATGATCGCGTCGTAAGTGCGTGCAGCGCTCTGCATGCTCTTTACCTGAATTCCGGTTATTTCCATGTTGTTTGCTCCGTTGATTTCCAAAGCGCCCAGTCGCCTAGACGCTTCAGTAAATCGATAGGTGCCGGTCTATTCCCGGCTGTCATCCAGTCTTCGGCACTGGCGCCGCTCCGTTCCCGCCGCTAATTGCAGGGCTGGAGTCATCGGTGGTTTGGGCGGTGAGCTTCCTCCTCATGGCGTCAATCAGCATCTGTCCGCCATGGATCACAGGTCCTTTACAACATGCACGCTACAGCTCTGGTGCCCGGGTAAGTGGGGCAGGGTGCATGAGGTCCGGCGCCCCTCAATGTCGAAACTCAGGGCGCTAATTCAATTCGGTGTCTCTCCCTTCTGCCGCTGGGATTCGCGGGGCGCATTGCTTGCCGGGTCGTTCGCGCGGTTCGAGCGTTTCGCTCTCGATCAGCCGTCCAGGGTTCTCCCTGTCGTGGGCAGGCTTTCCTCGTTCGCCTGTCTGATCGCCGGTCGCCGGTAGAGGCAATGCGGTCTGTTGTGTGTTGCGCTGGTTGTTAAAGAGCGGCGGGCCGCTTCAGGCCCTGCCGAGGCTATATGGCGTCTCGATGGATTTAATTTAGCCATCAGCTAAAATTCAGTCAATAGCTGTAAGCTAAATATTTTTAAGTGGGCACAAAAAGGCCCGCTCAGTGGCGGGCTTAGGTTGGGCGTAGGTAGGGGGCCTTTTAGCTGGACTGGCTGTGGCGTTTTAAGCAGCCATAGCGTCAACGAGATGAGCATTTCCTGTATAGATAACAACTTCAGCGGCATCTGCTAAAGCGGTAGCGGCTTTACGGCTCTCGATTTCATCGCCAGGCTCCAGGATTATTTTCCGATGGGTGCCCTGATGTGCATTCTTAATGTCTAGCATTTTGCCCACGGCTCGATAGACGAGGCTCCAATCGACCTTCCCATTTTTTGCTGGGATTGTCTGGATCAGAGTCGTGTCCCGACCCTCATCTACCAAAGCAAACGGAAGGGTAAGCTGGTGTCCACTGGCGCCAATTATGTAAAAGTCCGTCTTCAACTGCTCAGGATAAGCCGCTCTTAGCGCGCGCTCCACTACCTTGTCGAAGCGAGATACAGGTGAAGGTTTAAGTTTTTTGCAGGCGAAACCAACATGCTCTGCGGCTTCAATAAAACGGGCCAAGTAGAACGACAGGTGCTCCTCAGGGCAAGATTTGAAGATCTCTCCGTCGTCGGACAGGTCCAAGCCGCTCATCGCTACCAGCTCAGCGAGCTTCCTACCTTTTGCTGCTGTGGGCTTAACGCCGTGAGTCATCGCCGAAAACAACGTGTCAGCATTATCAGAAATCCGAAAATTACCGTTCCCAAGGTTTTGAACGTAAGCGCCTATCAGGTTTCCGTCGAAAGCCAGAGATATAGGCGATTCGAGATAGAAAACACTGTCTGAAATCGGCTTGCAGGTGAAGCCGAGCTGGCTACCGATCACTGTGCAGTTCATACGTCTAGGTCCATTTGTCCAAACTCGGGAAGCTCGATCCTCGGAGCTCCGCTGATATTCGCTTTGATCAAGAATAGCTCCCAGAGGCCTTGAGCAGTAGTACCGCTGAGAGGCTCGGCGTAGCCGTAGCTAGCTTGAGGAATAGGCACGTGAATGTGAGGAAAACCCACTGCCTTCTGGTAAAAGGGCAGGCCGTCTCCCACCTTATTCACATGGGAGCCGGGTCCATTGTCATCTATCGCAACGGTTCTGGTCCTGTTCACGACAAGGGTTATCGAAATCGTGTCCCGGGCGCCTATGATCTTCGCGCGCTTGAAATACAACTCAATAAACCAGTCTTCCGCATACTGCCGCCCTTGAGGGTCTAAGGCCAGTGCAGCCCTGAAGCTGTAGGGCGCAGGAAAGCGCTTCGTGGATGAGCATTTCCAGTCAAACCGCAACCCGATAGGCCAGTGTTTATCGGTCGCTATGGCTAAAGCAACGTCGTCATAGGGAACCATTTTTTGTGCCATCTACCAGCCGCTCCTTGCTTGAATGGTTTGGGCCAACTTAAAAGCTTCGTCCAGTCCACCAGTAGATGATTTGAGCAAGGACTGTAATGTCTGCCTCACGCTCACCTGGCACATCAATGGGAGGGTACTGCCCGTTGTCGGAGATGATGGTTAAGCCATCAAGGCCGCGCTGGATCCGCTTGATCTGGAGCTTTCCGCGCATGAGGAAGAAGTAGATTGCATCGTCTTCGACCGTTGTTACCCCCGAGTCCACCAGAACGGCATCGCCGCTTCGAATCGTAGGAGCCATGCTGTCACCGCGCCCCGATATCAGCTTGAGATTATCGAGCTTGGTATAGGTCAGATTTTGCCTGACCCAATTCGCATCCAGGCTCATGTTCTCAACGACCATGTTCATCTCAGGTGGCTCCGTGCCAGGACCCATTGAGCCAGCTACGTCGTAGCGCGGAACGTCTACCACTTGCCGGTAGCTGGTTATCTTTTGCGCCAGCGGCGCCGGTAGGCCTTCGATATCAATTGTTTCGCTGATCTTCTGCTCGTTTTGCAGACTATCAAGCCATCCGCGGGGCAGGCCTTGGAGTACTTCTATCCGGCGCGCTACGTCATCCCCCAGATTCTTAGAAGTCTTGCTTGAAAGTATCTGGCTGAGGTGCGCAGGGCTCATTTCCCATCGCTCTGCGCAGGACGCCTTTTTCTGGCTGCCGATCAGCTGCACCAGGTTGAGTTTACGAATTTGATAGATATCCATGCGCGCAAGAATGCCACTCGTTAGCTCGTTGCTAAATGTTCTTAAAGCTAAATTTCTCTTGATCATAAATTAGCCATGAGCTAAATTTCGTTCATGAATAGGAGACAACTCATGAACGATCACCTTCGTGAATGGCTGGCCAGGACCCCGACCGAAACTCGGATGGCCATCGCTTCAGCTGCTGGAACCACTCTGGGCCACCTTTGGCAGCTCGCTGGCGGCCATCGCAAAGCATCTGCAGAGTTGGCCGAACGCCTTCAAGACGCCTCAAAGGGCGAAATAACCATCGCAGGACTTCGGCCTGACCTCGTTCTCCTTGCCCGCAAAGTCTTGCAAGGCGCGGCTTAGTTCTTCTGCGCTGGCCTATCAACGCGCTCATCTTCCCAGCTAGGGCTATTTGCCACTACTGAAAATGTAACGAGGTTTTACGAATGGAACACTTCCTCAAAGCCTGCCACGACGTCGTGAAATCAGCTGAAACCAAGAAGTTGGCCGAGCTCATGAGCATGCCCCAGGTCAGCCTGTTGCAGCGCTCCAACTCTGAGAACGATGCGCACTGGTTCAACGTGAAGCACTTGTACGCGTTGCTGCTGCATTCGGGCGACATGCGCCCTCTGGCTGCCCTGGCTGAGAGCTTCGGCTATGCGATCACCAAGAAAGAGGCGCCTGCCGCCATCGACGTGCACCAGGCACTGGGAAGGGTATCGCTTGAGATTTCCGAGGTAACTGTTGAAACCCACGCCGCCATGGCTGATGGCCGGGTAGATCAGGTGGAGCGTGCTCGCATCCTGAAGGAGATAACCCAGGCCCAGGCTGCGCTGGATCAGTTGAAAGCCTCCGTAAAGGTGGCTTGAGCGGTACTACCCAAATTATGGGCGAAAAAAAGCCGGGGTAGTGACCCGGCTCTTAAACAACGCAGTGAGGCCTGATTATGCAGTTACAGCCACCGAATGTACAAGCCCTCAAAGGCGCCGCGCCACGAAATGGGAATCACGAAAACGTGGCGCGCACGATGTCGTCACGGGAAATCGCCGAGCTGGTTGATGCCCGACACAACGATGTAGTGGCAACAATCAACCGTCTTTTCGAAAAGGGCCTTTTACGATCAAGTCGTAAAAGCCGGCGTGAGGCTACCCGTGGGCGCCCTGTCGAGGTTTACGACCTGATTGAGCGTGACACCCACATGGTTGTAGCTGGATACAGTGACGAGCACCGGGCCAGGATAATTGATCGCTGGCAGGAGCTGGAGTCGCTTCAGCCGTCCCCACCTCAGATCCCAGGAACATTCACTGAAGCCCTTCGCCTTGCATTGACGCTTCAAGAGCAGATCGACAAGCAGGCACCTCAGGTTGCAGCGATCAAGCGCTTGGCCAGTGCTCAAGGCGCGATCTGTATCACGGATGCTGCCAAGCAGCTGCAATTGAAGCCGAGCTTCCTGTTTGTTTGGCTTCAGGAAAATCGCTGGATCTATCGGCGCAAGGGCTCGCGGCGCTGGATTGGGTATCAGCCTCGCATCAATACCGGCGTGATCACCCATAAGGTCACCGCCCTTGAGCCTGACCCTGAGACCGGCGCCGAGCGTGCTGCTTTCGATCCCCTTATTACCCCGCGCGGCCTGACCGTGCTGGCCCAGCATTTCTCTGGAGCAAAGCTGTGAGCATCGAAGCTATGACTTGGGCCATGAAGCTATCCCGAGACGTACTGGCCGATGCCAGCGCCCGCCACGTACTTCTGTGCCTCGCCAACTACGCAGGCCCTGAAGGCAAGCATGCGTTCCCCTCTGCCTCCACTCTGGCCCAGCAGACAGGCCTTTCCGAGCGCACTGTTCGCTACAAGCTCGATCTGTTGGAGAAGCTCGGCCTAATCGTGCTCGGGAAGCAGGCCATCGCAGCAGTTCACATTGATCGGCACGACCGCCGGCCAGTGGTCTATGACCTTCAAATTGAACGGGGTGCAAACGTTGCACCCCGTTCAAAGCGGGGTGCAGATGACGCAACGGGGTGCAACTCACAACAGAACGGGGTGCAAACCAAGACAGAACGGGGTGCAGCGGCTGCACCCAATACGTCACTTAACCATCAAGTAACCGAAGAGCAGCAGCAGCGCGAGGGCGATGTGCCTGACGACGAGATCACTCGGCAGAACGCCGCCGTCTTGGAAGCCCCACGTGTTGATCGCCGCTTTGCCATGTTCGCCGAGTGGGAACCAGATGCTGCCCAGCTTCAGGCCCAACTGACCATTGCTGGCCTTGGCCACCTCGGCGTACCTGACGATGCCCTGCGAGCGTTCAAGGGCTTCTTCGTCGCCAAACAATCCGTGGCTGAGTCGGCAGGGGGCTGGTGCTACCGGTTGGCTGCCTGGCTCAAGCGTGAGCGCACCAAGGCCGCCGCCCGCGGCGCCGAGCCTGACTTTGACGACCTCAGCTGGGCCAACGACCTGGGAGACCTGTGATGCAAAACGTATCGAACGTGCTGTCCGGTATGAGCCTGAGCCAAGGGCGCGCGGTGAAAGCCTTCAAGCCTGCCATGGGCACAGTGGTGACCATGCCTTCGCCAGAAGTCCAGCCGCGCCAGATTGATCCAGCAGCGGCCAGGGTCATCAATACCCTGTTCCGCGAGCTGCAGGTGATCTTCACCGCCTGGCGCCAGGCTTGGCCCGATGACGAAGCTGTGAAGATGGCCAAGGCTGCTTGGACCAAGGCATTCATGGCAGCTGGCATCAACACGATGGAGCAGGTCCGATTCGGCGTCCAGCAATGCCGCCAGCTTGATCAGGACTTCATGCCCAGCTCCGGGCGCTTCATCAAGCTGTGCCAGCCAACACCGGAGAACATGGGCCTGCCTTCGGTCTCGGCGGCCTATCGGGAGGCTGTAGCCAAGGCTCATCCATCTGCTGACGCCTTCGTAGCCTGGTCGCATCCAGCCGTTTACCACGCGGCTTGTGAAACCGGCTTCTACGAGCTCTACACGCTGGGGGCGGACAAGAGCCGTGGACTGTTCGAGCGTAACTATCAGATCGCCGTCCGGGCCGTTGTCGCTGGCGAGCCGTTGCGCAAGGTGCCGTTGGCGCTGCCTCCCGAAGTTTCGGTCAGCACACCGGCAGTGGGTCGGGCTGCCTTGGCAGCACTGCGCCAACAACGGGCGGGCCGTGGCCATGAATGACCTGCGTGAGGAATTCGAAGCCATCTATGCCCGCCAGCACGGCATAACCGCGCTTCAGGTGAAGTTCGAGCGCTCAGCCACGGGTGGGTACCGCGATTACAGCATCCGCACGGCCTGGGCCTGCTTCAAAGATCAACTTCAGCTTCGGAGGGCTGCATGAGCATTGCAGAGCAGTTTTGGGTCGCGGTTTTTTGCTTCTTGCTTGCAGGCCTGGTTGTCGGCCACCTCATAGAGCGTCGGCGCGAGCGCTCGGTGGAAGAATTCGAGCGTAACCGCCGCGAACGCAAGGCCCAGGTTGAGCGGGAAGCGAGGAAGGCCTTATGAGCCATCAATTCAAGCCGGGCGATTTAGCGGTGATAGTCGGATTTACGGAAAATCCAATAAACGTTGGGAAGGTCGTCGAATTAGCTGAGTTTCTTGAGCCGGGAGCTTTGTCATCGTGGAGACATCCCCAACTGGGATGGCGTGTACGAAATCTTGTAGGGATTAGGCTTTGCCTTGTCATCGGCGACAGCCTTGTATCTACAGATGGCGGCCCAATTGGCTGCGCGGCCGTCCGCGAGGCCTATCTCATGCCCCTTAGCGGCGACCCTACCCCCGAGTTAGGGAAGACTCGGGAGGCGGAGCGATGCGCGTGATCTCCAAGAAGCTCCGCGATAGTGCCCGCAGCCGTGACTGCACCCTTCGCATCTACGGCGTGTGCAACGGCAACCCAGAAACCACCGTCCTGGCCCACGTTCCCTGCGGCCAGAAGGGCATGGGCATGAAAGGCCCTGACCAGATCGCGTGCTTTGCCTGTAGCGACTGCCACGACGTCCTAGACGGCCGCCGCCATATCGAAATCGACTGGCAGGACGTGATCCGCGCTGTAGCCGAAACCCAATCCACCTGGTTGCGCGAGGGCCTATTGCGGGTCCAGGGCGTGGCCGCCTAATGAGACCCAAAGAGGACCTGCCCTTGATCGACCTTTCCTGCTGGAATTTAACAATTCCGGTCAATGCCGAAACCATCCCCACCCAAAAGCTGTTGGCGGGGTATCAAAGCCCCTTCTTCCAAAAGCAGTTCAACGGTGCGCTTACGTTCATCGCGCCGTCCACTGGGCAGAACATCAAGCCGACGAAGAACAGCACCTATCCCCGGTCCGAGTTCCGCGAGACGAACCCAGATGGCTCGCTGGCATGGTGGAAGCCTTGGGTGGGCGTGCATACGCTCTATGCCGAGCTGCAGATCGACGCCCTTGGCTCAGGCGGGAAAGGCATCTTTGGGCAGTTCCACCCCAAGGGCACGAACGTATCGGTGAAGCTAAACCTCACCGGCAACACGCTTTACATGCACTTGCGCCGCAAGTACACGCCCGACAATATCAAGGACGGTGACCCGCACTACCCCGAGGACAAGCCCGCTATCTTGAAAGGCTACAAACTGGGCACCCGGTTCACCTACAAGATCGAGCTGAATGAGCTCATGCAGCTCAACGTGTGGATCAACGGCGCCCACGTTTTGAAAGACTATCAATTTGACCTGGAATCTTACCGTGAAGCCTTCAAAGGGGAGGGCGACCGCTGGTACGCCAAGGCGGGTGTGTACAGCCAGACTAAGGTGGGTAAGCCTGGGGAAGGCCGTGCCACGTTCTACGCCCTGACCATCACGCACACCCAATCGGGCACAGAGCAGCCGACTAAGCCCGTTCCAGAGCAGCCTTCCACGCCTGTGCCAGCCCAGCCGACTACGCCGGCCGAGCGCGTGCTGAGCGACCTGGCCAAGGCCGTAGCGGAAGTCCTGGCGAAGGTGAAGGAGGGCACATTGGCGGTACCTGAGGCCCTGGCCACGATTGAAACCTTGAAGGTCGAGGCTGACACCAAGTTCGCCGTGAGCAAAGAGCGTACCGAGCTCTACAAGCAGATCATTGCGGCCCGTGCCGCAATCCATAAACCAGCCGAGCCCGCAGCCCCTGCTGAGCCAGCCAAGCCCACCGTGCCCGCTGACCCCAAGCCCAGCACACCCGAGCCCGCCAACGACGGGGAGGGCATCAAGGCCAAGCTCACCCAGATGGAAGACCTGCTGGACGAGATCCCTGAGGCCACGGCCGAGCCGCTGCGCCACCTGATCGACGACGTTCGGAGGCTTGTGGCGTGATCAGTGGCAGCCGGAAACCACAGGGCCCTTCAGCAACCGTGGTCAAGCCCTTCAAACCTCGTACTCAGCGGGCGAAGCCAGTGGACCGCGAGGGCCTGGAGCAAGCCGCCTTGCTGCGCGAGCTTGGCTTGCGGTTTCCGGCTGCCGCCGACCTGATCTTCCATGTACCCAACGGTGGCCACCGCGTGAAGGCTGTGGCCGCCAAGCTGAAAGCCCAGGGGGTAAAGGCCGGAGTGCCGGACCTGAACCTTCCTATGCCCCGTGGTGGTTACTTCGGGCTCTTCATCGAATTCAAAGCCAAACCTCCCTTTGATGCGGAGGTCTCGCCTAACCAACAAGCCTACATCAACAAGCTGAACGCGCAGGGCTACCTGGCGGTGGTGTGCCGCGGGCATATCGATGCCTTAGAAACGATCCGGGCGTACCTGCTGCTGCCCCCGACGAGGGCCATGGCATGAGCCGTACCCTGGCCGTCAACCTTTCCGATGCTGAGATCCGTCGGCAGGCCGGTGACCCCTCGGTGGCCTCGCTGCGTGATCCGCGCCACCCTGGCCTGTACCTGCGCTTCAATGGCGGGCGCGACCGGGGCTCGTGGTACCTGGTAGTAAACCGCGCCTGGAAGCGCATTGCAGGATATCCCGACCTCAAGACCGGGGCCGTGCTGGCTGTCTTGCCCGAGATTCGCCGGCGCCTGGTGCTGAAGCCCGACGCCAGTACTGCCGTCGAAGCCTGGAGCACCGTGGGCGACCTGCTGGACTGGTTCGGTGATCGTATGGCTCGCGACCGCTCGCTGTCCGCCAAGCGCAAGGCCGGTGCCAAGTCGGCGATCGCCTGCCACCTAAAGCCTCGCCTGGGCGAGCTGGCCGTGCGTGATGTCAGCGCCCAGACCCTGGACAAGCTGCTGATGTGGCCTGCGCAGGAGGCCCTATCTCTTTCCTACGTGCAGCAGCTGTACCGCCTGCTGGTGGTTGCCTTTCGCCAGGCGCACAAGCTGGACCTGATACAGACCAACCCCATGGCCGGCATGAAGTTCGTGGACTTCACTACCGCCCGAGTAATGCCCAAAAGCGCCCGGCTGCGGGGTGGCCAGCTAACCGACCTGATGCCGCTGCTGGCTGGCCTGTTCGGTAACGACCCGGCACCGGCCATGCTGGCGCTGCTGATGCTGTGCCATGGGACGCGGGTAGGGGAGACCCGCCAGGCGCGCTGGCCTGACATGGCGTTGGCCGAAGGTGAGTGGTTCATCCCCGCCGAACACACCAAGACCCGAACCGAGCATCGGCTACCGCTGACGGAACAGATCCAGGCATTGCTGCGCCGGTATCGTGCTGCCCAGCTCGCCGCCGGCTATGACGGCATCTACCTGTTCCCCAACCGCCGAGGGCAGGCGCTGAGCGAGAGCCAGGCCAGTGCGGTGTTCACCCGCCTGGGCCAGGGGCAGTGGACTAGCCACGACCTGCGCAAGGTTGCCCGTACCGCTTGGACCGACCTGGGTATCGACGGCCACATCGGCGAGATGCTGCTGAACCACTCGCTGGGCAAGATCGCCAGCACCTACATCAACACCCAGGCCACGGTGCAGCGTCGCATCGCCCTGGAGAAGTGGCACGGCTGGTTAGATGAACGTGGCTTTGTACCTGTTCACGGGTGGACGGGTGTTAGATCCGAAGATTCGCAAAACCCCGTACAGGCCACGAACGGCGCGGGCTGCGAGGCTATTCCCAACATTGTTAATGGCGAGGTTTCAAAAGCATGAAAAAGCAGCATGGCCCCGCCTTCCGACGCGAACGGACCTCAATAGTGGAATGCAGGACCTGCCGTGGTACTGGCCTGGTTAAAGGCATTTCCTATGAGCTCGAGTGCGCCAACTGCAATGCAACGGGGTGGCTATCTACCAAGACAGGCGAGCCGATCCCTCATCCAGAGCTAGTGATTGAGCTGAACCGCAGGCTGCGGGAAGCCCTGGCCGAGATTGCCAGGGTCGGCCATCGAATGGGCGGTGCCCACGAACAATACGAACAGAACAACCGCCGCGGCGCCGGCGGCACCAACTACACCGGGGATTGAAGGAGAGCACCATGATTTACTCCAGCGTTTTGAGCGCGGTTGTATCCGCCCTGGCCGCCGAGGCCATCGACAACACCAGCAAGCAGGCTTGGCAGAAGCTATATCAGCCGGGGCACGACGACGGCCACGACCTGGCTACGCTATCCCGATCGGTTGAATCCGGCTCACTGACGCGCATGGACGCCGACTGCTGGGTATTCGCCCGGCTGCACAGCCAATTGAAGGCCAGGCACTGGGATGCGCTGGTAGCCAAATACAGCACGCATCGTGCAAGGAAGGTGCAGTCTATCGGTCATCTTCATTCCCTAATCGCTTCCCATGCCCCGAAGCTATTCGTCGTCAACGCGGTTACGGCGTGGGCCATACCTAAGCTAAAGGGGGCTGATGGGAAGCGGTCCTCTGACATGATCGTCTTGCCATCCGAGTTCTATGACGTGAACCGTTGGGACCCAGAGGCGCGTCCAGAGCGCACCCGGCGACGTTGGAAGAAGGGGATCGAAGACGCCTTGAATGAAATGGTGAGCGAGGCCCTAGCTGAGGCGGGAAAGCTCTTAGAGTATGAAGGGCTAACGTTACAAATGGCCGCTTGACATAACATGGCCGCATGGCCGATTATTTGCCCATCCTGCCATTCCTGCACACGTTGAGGAGTGGAATCAAAAGACCCGGCCAATAAAGCCGGGTTTTTTGTGGGCGCAGTATTATCGACCGATCTTTTCCAATGCGGCATCCGCCAGGAAGGAAGATCGGCTTTTGATCTTGTGGGCAGCCACGTAGCTGTCGATCTTCTGAATGACATAGCCGGGCAGGGTGACGTTTACCTTCTCGGTTTTGCCGAGATAGGGCGTCACGTCGATCTCGATCATTCCCCAGCCCATGTCGGCGAAGTCTGGATTGTCCCGATGGGCAGAAACTGCGGAGGGCATTGGCACTGACTTGCCGTCGGCAGCCGCATCTTCGAGCATGATGTGCGCGACCTCTACAGCAGCCGCGTAAGCCTCCTCGAAGGTATCGCCCGCAGTGATGGCGCCTGGAATGTCGGGAATCTGAATACCGAAGGCGGTGGTTTCGTCGCCCCATTCGATGCACATTGGATATCTCATTGTTGCGTCTCCTACGAAGGTGCAAAGGGTGTAGCCGGGTCATTTCAACCCGGCTGTTTCCTTGATTCCCTTCACCGTTCCCCGTGGTAGATCCTTCTTGGGGTGGGGTACTGCAACGGTGTTGGGTTTGGTCGGATGCTTGAACATGTGGTGGCTTCCTTTGATGCGTTCTAGAACCCAACCATCTGCCTCAAGCTCCTTTATCAACTCTCTGCTCTGCACCTCCGTCTCCTGTCGTTGTTGATGGGATAATTATAACCCTAGGCGCATCGCTAGGCAATATATAAATGCGCCTAGAGGTATAAATATTTGCCTTTTTAGCAGGATTCTGCGATGGACCCAACCGATCTCGGCGCAGGCACTGCCACCTGGCTGGGCGGTACGGGTACCGTGCTATTGGGCGGTTTCCTCTGGTTGCGCAAGTTTCTGTCCAAGGACGCTGTAGACCGCGCCATGGACAATGCCGACATTGGTACCGTGCGCCGCTTGAACGAACTGTTCGATTCCGAACGCACGGCACGACTGGCTGCAGAGGGACGCGCTGACCAGTTTGCAAAAGAACGAAACGAACTTGCCGCCGCAGTTGGTCGGATGGAGGGTAAGATCGAATCCCTCACCAACCAGGTAGCTCAACTCACTGAAAAGGTGACCACCCAAAGTGCTGAGATTTCTCGGCTTCGGTCACAGCTTGGGGCGCCGCCTGATGCATAGAGTCGCAATGGAATTTATCGCCCGCCTATGGTGGCGGCGCGCAGAGGTGTGGCTAATTGCTGCACTGCTGGTGGGTGGCGGGGGAATCTTCGGTTTCCAGGCTGCCCAGTGGTCGCTGGCCAGCGCCTACGTTAAGTCAGTGGATTCGGTACGCTCTGCCTACGACGAAGCACTGAAGCAGCGTGACCTGCGCCTCAGCACCCTGGCGGACAAGACTACCAAGGCCGCCGAGAAGGTCGAAGCCGCAGCTAACAGCGCCAACAAGGCAGCTGACACCGCCAACAAGGCAGCCGACAAAGCCGTAGAGGCCGTGGACCGCGTTAGCCAGTAACCGCTACACCTCCGCCCCAGGATGTAACCGGTTCCATTCATCAGCCACTTCTCCCATAGTCAATGGGGAAGAGCTTTTGATCCAGGCCATGAAGGGTCGGTCAAACTTGAATGCAGCACCGCACTGATTCATTAGGAATTGCCGAACCTTTTGTGTGTTCCGGTAGTTCTTGTCCAGTGGTGTGTCCCTTGCTATTGGGCCGCTGTGCCAGTCGAAAGTCATAGTCATTCCTTGATATGGCGGTCGTGATGCTAGGCCCAGCCTAACAATATCCGCGCCACAAAACACGATGCCCACGTTTCGTGGCGCGCACGGAGACAGCATGAAAAGCAGCGACCACTCAGAACTTCAGTATCTACTCAGCTCCCGGCCCCTGCTGATCAAGCGCAATGGCATGCACGTTTGTCTTCACGATGCGTTCAGTGGAGAGGTACTGGCTGGCCAGTCGCGTGTAGAGCTAATCCAAGAGCCTGGGCAATTGCCCCGCATACATGTGGAGTTCACCTGCGACGGCAAGCACGTCCGGCTGGCAGGCGAGTAATGGCCTGCCTTGGATGTGCAGCACGAAGGGCGTGGATAGCCAAGTGGACCAAGGAAGCTTATGAACGAGCAGGACACCTTATCGCTGGTCGGTCTAATGAGCGAACTGCTGGCCGAGAGCCGGATTCAGACCACCCTCATGCACCGGATAGCCGACAACCAGTTGATGCTGATCGACGCGCTGGCTGAAGAGCCTGACGACCCAGATGCACAACCCAGAACCTACATGGACGGCAGGCCCATACGCTGATGCCACAACGTCCACAACGACCGTGCCGCGCACAAGGGTGCCGCGCCATCCACCGCAATGCCAACGGCTACTGTGCCGACCATGCAGAGTTGGCCGCAGAACAGGCCAAGGCCTGGGCTACTCGTAAGGGCTCCGGGCGTGGAGGCAGGCCATGGCGTCGTTTACGGGACCAAGTCCTGAAGCGTGACGATTATCTCTGCCGTTGCGATGACTGCGCGAGGCTGGGCAGGCTTCGCGAAGCAGACGAAGTAGACCACATCGTCCCGCTGTCGCAGGGCGGTACCGACTTGCCGTCCAACCTCAGGGCTATCAACGCCGACTGCCACCTGCGCAAGAGCCAGCAGGAGGCCCAGGCGCGGCGAGGTCGAGGCTGAGACTGGGGGCGCGACCGCCTGTCGCCATGCACCAGCCTGGGGCGCCCTTCAGGGTGGGGGCGGGTCGAAAGTCCAGGGCCTTGGCCTCGGACACCGCGCCCTCAATCGTTTTTTTACACCCGCGAAATATAAAGTTTAAACGGAGCTCCCATGGCTGGTGTGAAGGGGCGGTCTGGCCGTACCCCGAAGCCCACCGCCAAGAAGGAATTGGCCGGTAACCCTGGCAAGCGCAAGCTCAATAAGGCCGAGCCTTCGTTTTCTACTGTCACGAACATTGATCCGCCGGATTGGCTAGGCGAACGCGCGACTATGATGTGGAAAATGCTGGTGCCGGAGCTGCTGCGCGAGCACGTCATTGCACTGACCGATCTGCACAACGTCGAGGCTTTTTGTACTGCCTATGACAACTGGCGGATGGCTCAGGAGTCCGTTCAGGAACACGGGATCGTGGTCTCTGGGGCGTCGGGCGGACCGGTTAAAAACCCTGCACTGACCGCTGCCAATGAGGCCATGCGCCAGATGGTCACCTTCGGCTCCATGCTGGGCCTGGACCCAGCCAGTCGCACGCGGATCATCGGCGGTAACAAACAAAAATCCACCAACGAATTTGCAGCCCTGCTGAGTACCTGATGGCCCGGACCAAATACACCAATGTCGATAAGGCAATGGTGTGGTCGAGGTCCGTTCTCAAAGGCAAGTTTCCCGCGTGTCGCTACATCCACCAGGCAATCGAGCGGCATTTCGACGACGTAGCAGAGAGCCGGTCCAAGAGCTATCCCTACAAATTCGACCCGGCCAAGGCCGAGAAGAAGTTGCGGCTCATGCAGCTGCTGCCGCATACCAAAGGCGAGTGGGCGTTCAAGCGGCAACTGATCACGCTAGAACCCTGGCAGCTATTTGGTCTGGCCTGCACCTTTGGATGGGTCCGGAAGAAGGGAGGGTACAGGCGCTTTCGTGAGAGTTACTGGGAGGTGCCGCGCAAAAACGGCAAGTCGGTGATCGCCGCCGGCGTTGGCATCAGCATGTTCACCGCCGACAACGAGTTCGGCGCCGAGGTGTATTCCGGCGCTACTACCGAGAAGCAGGCGTGGGAAGTATTCCGGCCGGCGCGCCTGATGATCAGCCGCTCGCCAATGCTTATTGAGGCGGCCGGTATTGAGGTTAACGCCTCAAACCTGAACATTCCATCCAATGGCAGCCGCTTCGAGCCCCTGATTGGCAACCCAGGTGACGGTGCTTCGCCGTCCTGCGCGATCATCGACGAATTCCACGAACACGATAGCGCGGCCCAATACGACACCATGCTCACCGGTATGGGCGCCAGGCGGCAGCCGCTGATGTTCATCATCACCACCGCCGGGGCCAACATCGAGGGGCCGTGCTACGACAAACGTCGTCAGTCATTGGAAATGCTCGAAGGCACGGTGCCGGATGATGAGCTGTTCGCTTGGATATGGACCCTAGACGAGGGTGACGACTGGACCGATCCGAAAAACCTGGCCAAGGCCAACCCCTGCATGGGGGTCTCCGTATTCCAAGAGTACTTGGAGAGCCAGCTGGCCCGGGCCATCCGCTCGGCGCGCTTCACCAACACGTTCAAGACCAAGCACCTTAACCTGTGGGTGAGCGCCAAGGCGGGCTTCTTCAACGTCGAAAACTGGAAGGCCTGCGAAGACAAGACACTGACCCTGGAGCAGTTCGAGGGGCAGGAGTGCATCCTGGGCTTCGACCTGGCGCGCAAGCTAGACATGAACTCCATGGCCCGGCTGTTCTGGCGCGTGATAGACGGCAAGATCCACTATTACAGCGTGGCGCCGGCTTTCTGGGTACCGGAGGACACCGCCTTCAATACCGACAACAAGCGGATGGCCGAGCGCTTCCAGAAGTGGATCAACACCGGCGACCTGCAGGTCACTGCGGGGGCCGAGATCGACTACCGCGAAATTCTCGAGGAAGCCAAGGAGGCCAACCAGGCCGCCCCGGTGTTGGAAAGCCCCATCGACCCGCACGGCGCCACCAACTTGAGCCACCAGCTCGATGACGAGGGCCTGACCCCCGTCACCATCGTGCAGAACTACACCAACATGTCCGACCCGATGAAGGAGCTCGAAGCTGCCATCGAGTCGGGCCGCTTTCACCACGACGGAAATCCGATCATGACTTGGTGTATCGGTAACGTGGTAGGCAAGAACCTGCCCGGCAACGACGACGTCGTGCGGCCGATCAAGCAGGGCGATGACAACAAGATCGATGGCGCTGTGGCGCTGATCATGACGGTGGGGCGAGCGATGGCTAAGGTCACGCTCGGCGACGGCGGCATGGACCGATTCATGGATTCAATCCGGGACCCCATATTTGAATGAGCACCGCATCGATCCTCTACCTGCTGATCGCAGCGCTGGGCCTAGGCTTGGCTGTGGCTGGCGTTTACATCCTGCTCGGCCTTGGCTGGGCGCTGCTCGCCGGTGCGGCCTCATGCTTCGCCGCCGCGGCATTCATCCGGCGAGGACTGACCAGTGGCTAAGTCCCTTCTGTCCGTATTGAGCAGCGCCGTGGCGGCGCCGCAGACGTCGATCATCGACTGGGTCGGTCGCTCGCTATCTGGCGGCGCGGCCGGGATCTGGGCACAAACGGTCGGAAGCACTTCCGCCACCGGCAAGACCATCACCGTTAATAAAGCCATGCGACTCGCGGCCTGCTGGTCCTGTGTGCGGCTGATCTCCGAGACGATCGCCACGCTTCCGCTGGGCCTGTACATGCGCCAGGCCGACGGCGGCCGCAAGGTGGCCAGCGACAACGACCTGCACTGGATCATTAACACCAACCCCAACAGCCGCATGACCGCGGTGCAGTTCTGGGAAGCGGTGGTGGCCTCAATGCTGCTGCGCGGCAATGCCTTCGTCGAGATCGTCCGCATCGGCGGCCGGATCGTGGCGCTGGACTTCCTGCTGCCCAACCGCATGGACCTGGACGTCGCCGATAATGGCGAGATCCTTTACCGGTACCGGGAGAAGAACGGTCAGCTGCGCGACATCGCCGGCAGCGACATGATGCACATTCCGGCCTTCTCGCTGGACGGGCAGATCGGCCTGTCGCCTATCGCTTACGGCGCCGATGTCTTCGGCGCGGCAATGTCGGCAGAGGACGTGGCCGGCTCCACCTTCAAGAACGGGATGCACCAGACGGTTGCCTTCGAGGTGAACAAGACCCTTACGCCGAAGCAGCGTGACGATTTCCGCGACTACGTCCAGCGCATCAGCGGCGCCATGAACGCGGGCAAGTCGCCGGTCCTGGAGGAGGGCGTCAGCGCCAAGGTCATCGGCATCAACCCGGTGGATGCTCAACTGCTGGAGTCACGCGAATACAGCGCCGAGGAGATCTGTCGCTTCTACATGGTCGACCCGACCCTGGTGGGCTACAGCGACAAGGCGTCTAACTGGGGTACGGGCCTGGAGCAGAAGCTGCTGCGCTTCCTGACCTTCACCCTGCGCAGCTATATGCGACGCATTGAGGAGGGCATCAACCGCAACCTGCTCACCTCCGCCCAGCGCCGCCAGATCTATTCGGAGTTCTCCATCGAAGGCCTGCTGCGCGCCGACAGCGCCGGTCGCGCTACCCTGTACTCGCAGATGGTGCAGAACGGCATCTACACCCGTGACGAGTGCCGCATGAAGGAGAACCTGCCCAGGATGGGCGGCAACGCCGGTGTGCTCACAGTGCAAACCAACCTGTCCCCGATCGATAAGCTTGGTCAGGGCGACGACGGGCAAGCCGCAAGGGCTGCTCTGCAGAACTGGCTCGATCAGCCGGCAAACTCCAAGGGGTAACTCATGCAAGTCAAATCCAAGGCTGGCAGCTTCCGCTGCGAGCTGAGCCCGCGCGCGCTCGACAAATGGAACCCGGCCATCAAGGCGGCCGTGGAATCCACCAGCGACACCATCACCATCTACGGCGTGATCGGCGAGGACTGGTACGGGGAGGGCGTGACCGTCTCGCGCATAGATGCCGCGCTGCGCTCAATCGGCGACAAGCCGGTCACTGTCTACATCAACTCGCCCGGCGGCGACATGTTCGAGGGCCTGGCCATCTACAACCGCCTGCGCGAGCACAGCCAGCCCATCACCACCAAGGTGCTCGGGCTGGCGGCTTCGGCAGGTTCAGTCATATACATGGCCGGGGCTAAGCGCGAGGTTGCCGCCACCGGTTTCCTGATGATCCACAACTGCTGGACCCTGGCCGTCGGCAACCGGAACGATTTGCGAGATATCGCCGACACTATGCAGGAGTTCGATGCCGCCATGGCCGACCTCTACGCCGAAGGCAGTGGCCAGCCGGTGACCGAGGTCGCCGAGATGATGGACGACGAGACCTTCATCCGCGGCCGCCGCGCCCTGGAGCTGGGCTTCGCCACCGGTTTGCTGTCCTCGGACGAGATCACCGAGCGCCAGGACGAGCAGACCCAGCAGAACAACGCGCTCAAGGCCATGGATCGCGCCCTGGCCAAGGCGGGTATGACCCGCAGCGAACGCAAGGACCTCTTCCAGAATTTCAAGTCCAGCATGCCTCGCGCTGCTGGCGGAGGCACGCAAGACGCTGCCCCGACCGACAAGCCTAGCGCTGTCGCGCCAGACCTCACCGCCTCTCTGAGCGCGGCATCCGACATCCTCAAATCTCTCCAAGGAGCATCGCAGTGAGCGACTTCGACAAGCAGTACAACGAGCTGAACGCCAGCCTGAAGAGCATCGGCGATCAGATCAAATCCCAGGCGGAAACCAGCAACAAGGAAATCGCCCGTCACGGTGAAATGCAGGCTGAGACCCGCGCCAAGGTCGACGAGCTTCTGATGAAGCAGGGCGAGCTACAGGCTCGCGTGCTCGAAGCAGAGCAAAAGCTGGTCGCTGCCAACAGCGCCACCCAGCGCCCTGAGGCGCCCAAGTCCGCCGGCGAGCTGTTCGTGAACAGCGAACACATGGAAGGCGTCAACTCCTCGTTCCGTGGCTCCCGCCGTGTGTCCGTGCCGCGCGCCGCAATCACCACCACGTCCGCAGGTGGCCTGACCCCGGCCGAACGCCTGGATACTGTGGCCCTGCCGGGTCTGCGCCGCGCGACCATTCGTGACCTGGTTGCACCCGGCCAGACCGAATCGGGCTCTATCGAGTACGTTCGCGAAACCGGCTTCACTAATAACGCGGCGACCGTCGGCGAGACGTTGGCAAAGCCGTACTCCGACATCACCACCGCTCTGGTCAACGCGCCGGTGCGCACCATCGCCCACCTATTCAAGGCCTCGCGTCAGATCCTGGACGATGCTAAGGCGCTGCAGAGCTACATCGACGCTCGTGCCCGTTACGGTCTGCTGCTGGCTGAAGAAGCTCAGCTGCTGTATGGCAGCGGCGCCGGCGCGAACCTACAGGGCCTGGTGCCGGTGGCAGCTCAGTACGCCGTGCCGGGCGGCGTGACCGTGACGCGTGAGCAGCGCATCGATCGCCTGCGCCTAGCACTGCTGCAGGCCGAGCTGGCCGAGTTCCCCTCGGACGGCATCGTGCTGAACCCCATCGACTGGGCCCTGATCGAGCTGATCAAGGACGAGGTCGGCCGCTACATCATCGGCCAGCCGCAGGAAGGCACTGCTGCTCGTCTGTGGAACCGCCCGGTGGTGGCCACACAGGCGATGAAGCAGAACGACTTCCTCACCGGTGCGTTCAAGCTGGGCGCTCAGATCTTCGACCGCATGGACGTCGAGGTGCTGATCTCCACCGAGAACGACAGGGACTTCGAGAACAACATGGTCACCCTTCGCGCTGAAGAGCGCCTGGCCCTTGCCATCTACCGGACCGAAGCCTTCGTCACCGGCAAGCTCGCTCCCGCCGACGCGGCCTAACCCCCTGCACTGGCCGGCGCTGCCGGCCCTTCGAGGTGAAACATGTCCGATCTACTGATAAAGCCGCTGCGGGCCTATGAGGACCGCGGCACCATCCGTGACGTCGACGACGATCCCTATCCGGCGCCTAAATGGCTGGCCATGGAGCTGGAGCAGTTGAAGCTTTGCGAGATCGTTGGTGAAGTGAAGGCCCGGAAGACCGAAGAGGCCACCGAGCCTGAAGAAAAGCCGGACGGCAAGGCACGCTCCGCAGGCCGCAGGCCCCGGGAAGCCGCTCAAGTTGAGGCGCCCGCGGCAACCGACGCATCTGCAGCCCAGGAGTAAGCGATGCCCGTGATCAGCATAGACCTGGCCATGAAGCACCTGCTGGCCGAGCCCGAGGATCAGGATCTGGTCCAGCAGCTTTTGGAAGCGGCCGAGGACTCGGCTAGCCGATACATGCAGCGGCGGTTCTACACTGATCAGGCCTCGCTGGACGCCGCCGTGGCCTTGGTGCCGGCAGCGATCAGCGCCAACCGTATCCGCTATGAGCAGGCCGTGGCCGACGCTCAGGCGGTGGAGAACTCCGAAGATCGCCAGGGCGCGCGGGATCGTGCTGCCCGGACGTTCGCGGATGCCCGCGCCGAGGTCGAGATGCAGGCCTGCGGGATCATCATCAACAAATCCATCCAGTCCGCCTGCCTGCTGATCCTGGGTCACCTCTTCGCCAACCGCGAGGATGTGGCCACCGGCGTGACCGTCGCGGAGCTCCCCATGGGCTCGCGGCACCTCATGCAGCCGTACCGCACCGGGCTGGGCGTGTGATGCGCGCCGGCAAACTGCGTCACCGAATCACTTTTGAAAGCCCTGGGTTAAGTCAGGACCCTGAAAGCGGTGAGATGCTCCCAGGCTGGTCACCGGTATGGAAGGATGTGCCGGCTGCAGTGGAGCCGTTGTCCGCAAAGGACCTGATCGCCGCTCAGGCGGGCCAGTCGGAAGCGACTGCGCGCATTGTTATCCGGTACCGGGCTGGCGTGGTGCCCACCATGCGCATCCTGCACCGCGGCCAGATCTACAACATCGAGGGGCCGGCGCTGCCTGATCCGCGCTCAGGCCTGGAATACCTCACGATCCTTGTGTCCACGGGGGTGAACGATGGGTAGCACGCTGGAATTCAGCCTGATTGGCCTGGACTCGCTCTTGGGAAAGCTTGAGGCGGTCTCCTACGACGTAAAGCGCAAGGGCGGCCGGGCGGCGCTGCGCAAAGCGGCCCAGGCCATCGCGGACAAGGCGAAGGAGGGCGCTCATCGACTGGATGACCCCCAAACAGGCCGATCCATCGCCGACAACATCGCTCTCCGGTGGAATGGGCGCCTTTTCAAGCAGTCCGGCAACCTGGGCTTCCGGGTCGGGGTACTGCATGGCGCGGTGCTGAAGAACGACGGCGATACCTCGGCCAACGCCCCGACGCCCCATTGGCGCCTGCTGGAATTCGGGACAGAAAAGATGGCGGCTCAGCCATTCATGCGCCCGGCCCTGGCCAACAACGTGGACCTGGCCACCAATATCTTCCTCAGCGAATACGAAAAAGCCATTGATCGCGCCATCAAACGCGCGGCGAAGAAGACCAGCTCATGACTGCCCCGATATTTGCAGTGGCCGCCGCCGATGCGACCGTTAAAAGCCTGCTGGGGACCAACCCGGTGCGGATCTTCCCCTTCGGCGAGGCGCCAGAGGGGACGGCGAAGCCCTACGCGGTCTGGCAGGTCATTACCGGTAGCCCAGAAAACTACCTGGCCGGTCGTCCGGACATGGACGGCTTCTCGCTGCAGGTGGACGTCTACGGCGCCACTGGCGCATCCGTCCTGAAGGCCTCCGAAGCGATTCGTAACGCCATCGAATTGCAGTCCTACATAACCCGATGGGCCGAGATGCCAAGGGACGGCGAAACCAACAACTACCGCGTCTCCTTCGATGTGGACTGGTTCGTTCCAAGGTAGCTCGACCCCTACACGCAACCCGCCTTGAGCGGGTTTTTATTGCCTGAAAACCCGCTACTGGAGAAACACCTGATGAGTATTTTGACCCAAGGCACCCAGGTTTACGCGCTGGTGCCCACTGCGGCGGACCCCACCAAAATGGAGGTACTGGAGATCGAGTGCGCCACTGCCTTCACCCCAGGCGGCAACCCGGCCGACCAGATCGAGACGACCTGCCTTAGCGAAACCGTCCGCAGCTATATGCGCGGCCTGCGTACCCCGGGGCAAGCATCGCTGACCCTAAATGCGGACCCGCGCAACGCTTCCCATGTCCGCCTGCACCAGCTTTCCGAAGACGACACCATTGAGAGCATCCACTGGGCGGTGGGCTGGTCCGACGGCAAGGACATAGCGCCGACCCTCAGCGACGACGGCGATGACTTCGTACTTCCGACCACCCGCACCTGGTTCGTCTTCGATGGCTATGTCTCTGACTTCCCATTCGATTTTGCAGCCAATACGGTTGTAACCACCGCAGCCACCATCCAGCGCTCGGGCGGTTCTGCCTGGATTCGCAAATCTACCCCCGCCTAAGGTCCGACCATGCAACTGAGCATCAGCAGCTTGAAAGAAATGGGCGCTTTTACCGGTGCCCCGGTTGAGCGCGAAATTACCTGGAAGCAGGGCGAAAAGGAGTTCAAGGCCACTGTCTTCGTGCGGCCCTTGGGCTACCTGTCGGCGGTGAGCGATGTGCTGGCTGCCGGAGGCAAACGTGACGGGCTTGCCGGCCGCATTGCATCCTGTATCTGTGACGAGAAGGGCGCTCCCGTATTCACTGTGGGCGACATCACTGGCGAAGCCGACCCGGAGCGTGGCCCGCTCGACGGCAACCTTTCCATGGCGCTTATGGCGGTCATCGCCGAAGTGAACAACATGGGAAAGACGACGAGCTCAGCGAACTAGACGAAATCTGGCACGAACTGGCCATGACCTTCGGCTGTACGATCGCCGAAGCCATGGCCAGGCTGAGTTATCCGGAATTTCGCCAGTGGTGCAAATACCGCCGCAAGCGGGGAAGCCTTCACCTGGGCATGAGGATCGAGCGCGGCAATGCCATGCTCGCCACCCTCTACGCCAACACCCACAGTAACAAGGGTGGTTTCAAGATCTACGACTTCATGCAGCACGATTCGGAACAGCCAGTAACGCTCGAGCAGGCCATGGAGAGTTGGGCCTGAGGCTGGTACAGTCCGATTTTTACGAAATTCGGGGATTTACCGTGGCGTTGAAGAAGTGCAAGGACTGCCAGACACTTATCTCTACAAACGCGAACGCATGTCCTTCATGCGGCGCCAAACAAAGGAAGAAAACGAGTCTCTTCACGTGGGCTATTGGATTACTGTTTGCCTTTGTCATCTTCAGCTTCATATCCAATAGGCCAGTCGAAAGCACCGCTGCTGGCACTGGCTCTCAAGCTCCGGCTTCGGTAGAACCTCAGCCTCTACCTGCGGTGGCTTGGACCCAATCCGAATTCACAGAGAAAATGTCTGACGATCGGGTAACTGTGCTCAGTTTGCAATCTAAGAACACTGCCTCGTTCTCCTTTCCGTACAACACACCTAGCGGCTCGCATTTAACTCTTGCGATACGAAAAGGCGGAAAAAGCTTCGATGCGTTCTTCAAGATAGAAAAAGGGCAGATGCTCTGCAGCTATTCAGATTGTACGTTCGCTCTGAGAGTGAATGGGGAGAAGGCCTCTACATGGACAGGCCTAAGCAGTTCTACCCACGACTCGGATATGATGTTCATTCGCGATGCAAAGGCCTTTGAGGCAATAGTAAAAAAAGGCGGAAGCATCCGCGTCGGCATAAATTTCTTTCAAGCAGGGCAGCAGACGTTTGACTTTGACTTACGTGGTTACCCTGGGAACTAGCTGAAATTCAACGACCCGCTTCGGCGGGTTTTTTAATGCCCGGAGAAGATGAATGGCCAGCAAATCACTGGGTACGCTGACGCTGGACCTAATCGCTAAGATTGGCGGATTCACCGGCCCTCTGGATAAAGCCAGCCGCTCGGCGCAGAAATCCTTCACTGACATCAAGGTGTCAACCGTAGCTGCCGGCGTCGCGCTGGGTGAATTTGCTGTCAGAGCCGCCGGGGCGGCGCCTGACGCGTTGAAGGAGCTGATAACAGGTGCTGCCGACAGTGCAGTGGAGATTGCCAACCTCTCGCGCATCGCTGGGCTCAGCACTACCGACTTCCAGAAGCTCGCCGCAGGTGCTGCGACGGTTGGCGTGAGCCAAGAGAAGCTGTCCGACATATTCAAGGACGTCAACGATAAGGTTGGCGACTTTATGAACACCGGCGGCGGCGAACTGCAGGACTTCTTCACCAATATCGCACCCAAGGTTGGGGTAACTGCCGCTCAGTTCAAAAGGCTGAATGGCGCCGACGCTTTGCAGCTGTATGTGTCGAGCCTGCAAAAGGCAGGGGCCAGCCAGAACGAAATGACCTTCTACATGGAGGCGTTGGCCAACGACGCCACCGCGTTGATACCGCTGCTAAAGGACAATGGCTCAGCCATGAAGCAGCTGGGCGACCAGGCCGAAGCTGCTGGGGCCATTCTTAGCAGCGATACGATCGTGGCCGCGCAGCAGTTCAATGGACAGCTCACGCAGTTGGGCCAGTACCTGACCTCGGCCAAGACCAGCATGGCGGCCGAGTTTCTACCAGTAGTTGCTCAGTTCACAACTGATGTGAACGAAGCCATAAAATCGGCGGGTGGGCTCGGAGAGGTAACCAAGAAAGCCGGCGAGGCTTTGGTAGACACCGGCGCATCGGTCGCCAATGTGGGTGATGGCATACGCGGTGCCTTTTCCATCATCGCCAACACGATTGTTGGCCTCTACTCCACTGCCGCTGGCCATATTGACCAGTTGTCAGCAGATGCTAACAAAGCTTTGGGCTTCATCACCTTCGGAGATGCCAGCAAGCAGTTTAAGGCTAATGCCGCAAGCCTAGCTAACGACGCTCAGACTCAGTTCGGCATAGCAGCCCAGGCGGCGGGAGCCATCCGTGATGAGGTAGAGGCCCCATTAGCGGGCGACCTGTTCAAGAAATATGTGACAGACGCCAAAGCCGCTGCGGCCGAGCGCAACCGCCTATTCGGCGACGAGGGGACCACTGGCACCGGGACAGGCGTAGACGGTACCGCCAACAAGGCAGCTGCTGCTGCAGCTAAGGCCGCTGATGCTGCCCAGAAGAAAATCAGCGACGCCTACAAGGGTACCGAGACCGACCTTCGGCGTCAGATCGAGCTGGTCAACACCAGCACCGACGCGACCAAAAACGCGACGGAGGCCGACAAGCTCCATTTCGAGATCGCGAGCGGGAAGCTGGTAGGCATCAATGCCGAGCAGCAGAAGCGCCTGGAATCCTTGGCTGCTGAGCTGGATGGCCTGGAGAGGCTCAAGAAGGCCAATGAGGACACCGCTGCCGCAGCTTCATATGCCGCCACGCTACAAGCTCAAACTGAGAGCATGCGGCAGAACTACGCGCAGCAGTTGGCTGGCGCGGGTATGGGCGATCGCGAAAAGGAGAGGCTGCAAGAGTCATTCAAGCTCCAGCAGGACTACTACGATGACCTTAAGGAGCTTGAGGATAAGCGGAGCACTGGCGACATTAGCCCAGAGCGTTACGCCAAAGAAACCGATAGTTTGAAGGAAGCACTGGCTCAGCGACTGATAGATCAGCAGGACTTCTACAACCAGGAAGATGCTGCGCGGGCTGATTGGCTTGCCGGTGTGAGCTCCGCCTGGAACAACTACCTTGATAACGCCAAAGACATCGCTGGACAGACCAAAGAGGCGTTTACCAGTCTGTTCGACGGCCTTACCGACGCCACCGTCGAATGGGCTTTTGGTGCAGATGAAAGCTTCGGGGAGGTTGCAGTCAGCTTCGCAAAAATGCTCGCCAAGATGGCAGCGCAGGCGGCAGCCTCGAATATAGCTTCCAGCATTTTCGGCAACTTGTTCAGTGCCGGGGCTGCCGGGATTTCCTCTCTTGGAGCATCGGCGGTGCCGGGTGGCGCGGTTGATTTCAGCTTGGCCAGCGCTTCGAGCGGTATCAGTTACGGCGGGGCTCGTGCCAGCGGCGGGCCGGTAGCTGCCAACTCCTTGTATCAGGTGAATGAGCTTGGTCCTGAGCTATTAAACCAGTCCGGCAAGACCTACCTCATGATGGGTGCGCAAGGCGGCAGCATCACGCCGTTGGGTGCTAATTCGGGTTTCAACATGCCCGCCTTAAGCGCTGGGGCAGACAGCATGGCCCCACAAGTGAACATAACCATCAATCGAGACGGTTCGTCATCAGTTGAATCAGACACGGACCTAGGAAAGGGCATAGGGGCGGACGTGTTGAAGCTAATTGATTCTAGGATCAAGCAGAACGAGGCCAAAAGCGCGTCCCGCGGCGGCGCTCTGTGGAAGGCAAACCAAGGGAAGCTGTATTCATGACCGACACCTTCACTTGGAAGCCGAACATGTCCGCCCCGGGCACCTTCACGCAGCGGGTACGGTCGGCCCAGTTCGGGAATGGCTACACCCAGCGCGCTGCGGATGGTATCAACAACGAAAGCCAGTCGTGGGAACTGACGTTCACAGGAAGCAAGGCGCGTATTGCAGAGATCCTGGCTTTTCTGCGAGCCCAGCAAGGGTATAAGACATTCATCTGGTCTACGCCATTCGATGGGGATAGGTATTTCACTTGCAACGCGTATAACCCAGCGGCCGTGGGCGGCAATGTTTGGAAGCTCACGGCCACCTTTGACCAGACGCACCAGGTGACCTGATGGCCGAAAGTATTTACGAGGAGATCCAGCGCCTTGAGGTGGGCCAGTACGTTGAGTTGTTCGAACTAGACCTAAGTGGCCTGGGCGGTGACGTGTACCGCTTCCACGGCTACACGCAGGTCGGGCCGATCTACTGGCAGGGCCTGGAGTACTCCCCCTGGCCCATCAAGGTCGAAGGCATGGGCATGACAGGGGAAGGGCAGCAGAGCAACCCCATGCTCACCGTGGCGAACGTCACTGGGTTCATCACAGCGCTCTGCGCAACTTACCAGGATCTAGTAGACGGGAAGGTAGTTCGCCACCGCACCCTGGGCCGTTACTTGGACGCCGCGAACTTCCCCGGCGGCAATCCAGAGGCCGACCCGGCCGAGCACTTCGCGGATGACCTCTACACCATCGACCAGAAGCAGACGGCCGATGACCTGACGGTGAGCTTCGTACTGAAGTCCCCGTTGATTGCAACCGACCGCAAGCTGCCCGGGCGCCAGATCGTTGCCAACTGCTGCCAGTGGTTGACCATCGGCGGCTACCGCGGCCCTTACTGCGCCTACACCGGGAGCGTGTACGCCACTGACGACGATGTACTCACCGATGACCCGGCCAAGGATATGTGCTCGGGCACGCTTACTGGCTGCAAGCTGCGGTTCGGTGCCAATAACCCGCTGCGCTATGGATCGTACCCAAGCGCAGGTTACTGATTAAACCTTATACGCTGTCTAAAGAGCTATTCAGCGTACCGTTTTACGGCCTCTCGTAGCTGATCAGCGAACGTGTAGATGTCATTTAACTGAGAAATAGGGTGCCGTGTTTCAGCTTTATTTTCGTCGAACAGGCCGATGTATTTCTGGCTCCGATTAAAATGTAGGCGGGCAATCGGTTTCCTATTGTTGTCATCCAGCAAAATGCCGAAGTAACTTTGAGTGTCTCTGGAGAAGATTCTGCTGAGGTCGACTTCCGTACGCACTATCGACTTCACGATGTGGAAACCCTCTGTTTCTTCCTCAGTCGTGACTACGCGATCTTCTTCGCTCTCAGGCTCAGCTGGTTGGGTGTTGAGGGCAATTTGCGTTTCAGCAGTGGTTGGCAGAGGAGCGCCGCTCATAGCTGACTTCAACCGATCATTTACTTGGTCGTTGAGAAATTGCGCCGTTGCTTTCTTAGTCAGGGTAGAAAACTGATCTCGCACCTTCTGCGTCAGTGTCCCTTCATAAATGCGAGAAGCGAAGAATCTTACGAAATCCTCCTCTGGAGAGCTGAATTGCTTCGCAAGCTCACGTTTTATCTGGCCTACGTACTTAAGCTCACCTGCAGCGCTGATGATGGACTCTACATCAAAAGCCGACTTAGTGAGTTTTTGTAATTCTGGTACGGCGTGTTCATCTATATCCAGCAGGTCCAGTTCCAAGAAAGGTTTATCGTCCATCTTGTTCGGAGCGTCGAGGTCCGTAAAGAATTTATAAGTTTGGCCGTTAGTGAGAATTGATATTCGCGCTGTCGTAACGTGGAAATACCTAAACAGCTGGCTTGCGTGGTTTATATTCAACGCCTCACCGACCTTTTTAGTCTCGATTAAAATCTGTATCTGGCCATCTTTGAGTATCGCGTAATCAATCTTCTCGCCCTTCTTTGTTCCCACGTCGCAAATGTACTCTGGAACGACTTCGGAGGGGTCAAATACGTCATAACCCAGAACCGTATGAATGAACGGCATTACAAGAGCAGTTTTGGTAGCCTCTTCTGTTTTTATTGAAAGAGCTTGCTGTTTTACTTTGGCTGAAAGGCTATTCAGGCGTTCAACAAAATCCATTTACGATCCCCTAGTAAGGCACCCACGCTGTGCCAGCGTAACGCTACTACGAATGGATCCTTTTCATCTACTGGCTCTTTATCCAAGCTGGATGCCTAACCATGCAAATATCAGCTCGTGTGCTCAAGGCTATATATGGCGATGCAAAGGCCAGACTGCCTGACGAGTCTTGTGGATTCATCATCCGTAGGGACCGCGCCAGTCATTATTTGCCTGTGCCCAACTCAGCCGAGCGCCCTAGCCAAGACTTCCGCATCAGCGCTGAGGCCTGGGCCGAGGCCGAAGACGCCGGCAAAGTCGTGGCCATCGTGCACAGTCACCCTGGCCAATCCGCACGGCTGAGCCACGCCGACCGGGTATCCATGGAAGCAACCGGGCTGCCCTGGCTGGTGGTTGCAATCCGCGAAGGCGAGCCCACTGGCCACCTGATCCACGAACCCAGCGGCTACCAGGCGCCGCTGGTGGGGCGGCCGTTTCAGCACGGCGTGCTCGACTGCTACACCCTCGTGCGCGATTACTACAGGCGCGAACTGGAAATCGATCTGCCCGACTTTGATCGTGAGGACGGCTGGTGGGACAAGGGCCAGGATCTCTACGCCGACAACTTCAAGGCCGCCGGCTTCGAACCGGTGAGCGGAGACGACCTGCGCCAGGGTGACCTGATCGTGATGCAGGTTCGGTCTCCAGTGGCCAACCACGCCGGGGTGTACCTGGCCGACGGCATTTTGAAGACGGAGCCAGACCTTCATCCGGTACCGGGTGCCATCCTTCACCACCTTTATGGCCGTGACTCGAAGCGTGATCCCTTCGGGGGCTATTGGCGCGAGGCGGCGCGCTACTACATGCGACACAAGGATTCCCCTTATGCCTGAGCGGATCAGAACGGTGCGGTTATACGGCAAGCTCGGCGCCCGGTTCGGGCGGGTCCATCACCTGGCGGTCAACTCGGCTGCAGAGGCTGTGCGCGCCCTGGGTGTGCTGCATAAGGGGTTCGAGCAGTTCCTCATCGGCTCCAGGGATATGGGCCTGGCCTTCGCTGTGCTCTATGGCAAGCGCAGCCTGGGCGAGGACCAGCTGCGCGAGCCACCCAGCCATAACGACATTCGCATCGCGCCGGTGGTCCAGGGCAGCAAGAGCGGTGGCGGGCTTCAGGTTGTGCTAGGCATCGCACTTGTGGCTGCAGCCAGCTTCTTCACTGGAGGGCTTGCGGCCGGTGGTGTTGGCCTTTTCGGTACCGCGACCGCTGGCAGTGCGTGGGCCATCGCCGGCAGCGTTGGGATATCCCTCGCCCTTGGCGGTGTAGCCCAAATGATTACCGGCACCCAGGCCAAGATCGATAGCGCGGAGAGCGCCGACAACACGCCCAGCTACAACTTCTCGGGCATCAAGAACACCACCACCCAGGGCAACCCGGTCCCGCT
>NZ_JBSKHS010000020.1:0-67628 GCF_057128685.1 Pseudomonas artemisiae | reverse complement strand
GAAGTCTTTTGAGTACTTACCCATGAAAAACGCCCCATAAGGTTGGATAGGTGTCCAACATTTGGGGCGCAGTTCATGTTGTAGGAGCCAGCAGAACTGGCGAACAGTACGTCTATTGGTTATGAACTATGGCGTATCTTCGCGAGCTTGTGCTCGCTCCTACAAGCGGTAGAGGCCACCGTAGCTGGTAGAGAGTTTTTCCATCGCTGTGATGTATTTCTCCCCCAGAAGATAAATCATGGGGCCGGTATCGGTGCCGATGGCGGTCTTGACCCGTTCGATGACTTGGGCCGACGCATTGGCCAGGTCACCTGAGCATCGCCGTCGCGTTTGGCGGACTCCAGCCGGGCTTCGGCCTCAAGAATAGCGGCGGTTTTGGCGCCCTCGGCTCGCGTAACCGTTGCCTTACGCTCCCGTTCGGCCGCCGCTTGCAACTCCATGGCCCGCTGCATGGACTCGGACGGCTTGATGTCCTGGATTTCCACCGAGCGAATGGTAATGCCCCAGTCAATGGTCTGCTTATAAGCGCACCTTGCCGCGCTGGAACGGCGTAACGGCCACGGTCAACAGGCCCACTTCGCCTAGGGCGTCCTCTGTCGACCACTGAGGGCCGCGCTGGGCGCTGGTCTTGAACACTTTGAACCAGAGCAGGGTAAGTACCACCGAGGCCAGCCCAACGCTTTAGCGTGCTACCGGCTTGGGCTTGTAGGCACAGTATCCAGGCCGAGGGCCAACCTTGGGGTGATTACGGCAGGTGTCCGGACGCTTGTCATAGATAGTGCACAGGCGGCTTTTACGGTCCAGGTAGAGGCAGTCATCGTTGCTCATGCGGGTCAGGGTGAAGATGCCGCTCTTCTGATTAAACCGCTCGATGATGCCGTCCTTTTGCAGCCGTTTGGCCACGTTTTTAGGGGGCTCGTCTTTCTCGAACTCATCCACTACCCCGATGCGGATCAAATCCTTGATGCGCACTTCTACCGGTAGCGTGCAGCAACTGGAAATGCAGCCACCGCACATATGGCTGGCGTACTTTTGCCACGTTTCGAGGCGGTCAAGCTCGGCGGCGGCGATCAGGGTGGGCTTCATGGCAGGGCATCTTAACAATCGGGCGCGCGATGATACCTGCCCTGGTGGTGGGTTCAATGGCCGTTCGTACCTTTGCCAGAAAGAGTTTCTCGAACCCGCCCTACCGCCCTTTGGTCGAACCGTCTAGGCTCACTCCACCGCTGTTGAAAATTTTCCGCCATTGAGGGCTGCAAATGTCTCAGGAACCGCTCACCCGAAAAGTCAAAGTCGATGTGGACGAATTTCGTGCCGCTGTACTCGCCAAACTGACCTACGCGGTTGGCAAAGACCCAGAGCACGCATTCGACCATGACTGGTTCGAGGCCATCGCACTGGCCGCGCGTGATCATATGGTCGATCACTGGATGGACCATACCCGGCAGATTTACCGCAGCCAGCAGAAGCGGGTGTATTACCTCTCGTTGGAGTTTCTGATCGGTAGGTTATTGGTAGATAGCCTGAGCAATATGGGTATCCTGGACATCGCCCGCGAGGCCCTTGATGGCTTGGGGGTCGACCTGGACAAAATCCGCCTGCTGGAACCCGACGCCGCACTGGGTAACGGCGGCCTGGGCCGGCTGGCTGCGTGCTTTATGGAAAGTATGTCCACCCTGGGTGTGGCTGCCCATGGCTACGGCATTCGTTACGAGCACGGGTTGTTCCGCCAGGCCATTATCGATGGTTGGCAGCAAGAACAGACCGAAAACTGGCTGGATTTCGGCAACCCTTGGGAGTTCGAGCGGCCAGAGGTGATCTACCCCATCAGCTTCGGAGGCCATGTAGAAGGCACCGTGGAGCCCGATGGCACACCTCGGCAGGTATGGCGCCCAGCAGAAACCGTACGTGCGGTCGCCTATGACACGCCTGTGGTCGGATGGCGCGGCGCCAGTGTGAACACCCTGAGGCTGTGGCGCGCCCGTGCCATGGAAGACCTGCACCTGGAGCGCTTCAACGCAGGTGATCACTTGGGCGCCGTGGCCGACGTGGCCCGCGCTGAAAGTATCTCACGCGTGCTGTACCCCGCCGACAGCACCGAGGCCGGTCAGGAGCTGCGCCTGCGCCAAGAGTACTTCTTCGTCTCGGCGTCGCTGCAAGACCTGCTACGGCGGCATATCAACGCTTACGATACGGTCAACTCCCTGGGTGAGCATGCTGCCATCCAGATGAACGACACACACCCTTCCATCGCCGTGGCCGAGCTGATGCGCCTGCTGGTGGATATTCACCAGCTGTCGTGGGACGAAGCCTGGAAGGTCACCGTAGAAACCCTTTGCTACACCAACCACACGCTATTGCCGGAGGCGCTGGAAACCTGGCCAGTAGGGTTGATGGAGCGCATGTTGCCGCGTCATATGCAAATCATCTACCTGATCAACGCGCAGCACATTGATGGCCTGCGCGAGAAGGGCTTGGACGACGTCGATCTGCTGCGCACGGTGTCGCTGATCGAAGAAGGACACGGCCGCCGGGTGCGTATGGGCAACCTGGCGTTCCTCGGCTCGCATAGCATCAATGGGGTGTCTGCACTGCACACCGACTTGATGCGCAGCACGGTGTTCTCTGACCTTAACAGGCTGTACCCCGAGCGTATCAACAACAAAACCAACGGCATTACCTTCCGCCGCTGGCTGTTCCAGGCCAACCCCAAGCTGACCTCCATGCTGGTGGACAAGCTTGGCGCGGGCGTACTGGACAACCCGGAAACCCTGCTCAAGGGGCTGGAAGCTTTTGCCGATGACGCGGCCTTCCAACGCCGCTTCGCCGACCAGCGCCTGCACAGTAAGGAGGCCTTGGCACGGATCATCCAAGAACGCCTGAGTGTCACGGTAGACCCAAAGGCGATGTTCGACATCCAGGTCAAGCGCATCCACGAGTACAAGCGCCAACTGCTTAACCTGCTACACACCGTGGCGCTGTATCAGGCCATGCGCGCCACCCCGGAAAAACCCTGGGTGCCACGGGTGAAGATTTTCGCGGGCAAGGCCGCGGCCAGTTACTATCAGGCCAAATTGATCATTAAGCTGGCCAATGACATTGCCCGCACGGTCAACAACGACCCAACGGTACGAGGCTTGCTGAAGGTTGCCTTCCTGCCCAACTACAACGTGAGCCTGGCCGAAAGCATCATGCCCGCGGCGGACCTGTCTGAGCAGATCTCCACCGCCGGCTATGAAGCCTCCGGCACCAGTAACATGAAGTTCGGACTTAACGGGGCCTTGACTATCGGTACCCTGGACGGCGCCAACGTGGAAATGTGTGACCACGTGGGGGCTGAGCATATGTTTATCTTTGGCTTGAAGGCGGACGAGGTAGAAGCCCGCAAGCAGGCTGGCGATTACAGCGCGCACCAGGAGGTCGCCAAGTCCCACCGTCTCAACGATGTGCTGCAAGCCATTCGCGGTGGCGTGTTCTCGCCAGATGATCCATCCCGCTATGCAGGCCTGATCGACGGCTTGCAGAGTTACGATCATTTCCTGGTGTGCGCGGACTTCGAGTCCTATTGGGCCGCGCAGATGAAAGTCGAAGAGTTGTGGCGCCACCCCAAACAATGGTGGCGTTCGGCGATTCTCAATACCGCGCGCATGGGCTGGTTCTCCTCCGACCGCACCATCCGCGAGTACGCGCAGCAAATCTGGAAAGCGCTGTGATCGCCACCCGCTTGGGTTAGAACTATTCCAGGCTTTGCCTGTTCCTACAAAACCTGTGGGGCAAGGTGAAGCCTGGAAGACGCTACCTACAAGGCTTTTATTATCTGAACTCCGTTTCATTCCAGCGGTCTGACGGCGAGCCGCTAGCCTGCGGCCCGCGCATGGCCGTGTAGTTATATTCCGTACATAGCCCTGGTTGACCTTCCCCCTGTAAACTGCGCGGGTTTTGACACCCCCCTTTCCGGAACCGGAGCTTGTCCCATGTCGTCCGTAACCCTGAGTCGCTACCTGATCGAGCAGACGCGCAGCAATAATACCCCCGCGGACCTGCGCTTCCTTATCGAGGTGGTCGCCCGCGCGTGCAAGGCCATTGCCCATCAGGTGCAAAAAGGCGCCCTGGGCGGGGTGCTGGGCAGCATGGGTACCGAAAACGTACAGGGTGAAGTGCAAAAGAAACTGGACGTGCTGTCCAACGAAATCCTGCTAGAAGCCAACGAATGGGGCGGCCACCTGGCAGGGATGGCGTCCGAAGAAATGGATGACGCTTACCAGATTCCAGGCCGATACCCCAAGGGCGCCTACCTGCTGGTCTTCGACCCTCTAGACGGCTCTTCCAACATCGACGTGAACGTGTCCGTAGGGACTATCTTCTCGGTACTTCGCTGCCCGGACCAGTACCTGAGCCAGAACGACGCGCTTAACGAGCAGGCCTTCCTGCAGCCAGGTACTCGCCAGGTCGCCGCCGGTTATGCGATCTACGGCCCGCAGACCATGCTGGTGCTCACGCTAGGCAACGGCGTGATCGGCTTTACCCTGGACCGTGAGCTGGGCAGCTTCGTGCTGACCCACGAGAACATTCAGGTTCCGGAAAGCACCGCTGAATTTGCCATCAACATGTCCAACCAGCGTCACTGGGAAGCCCCGGTCAAGCGCTATGTGGATGAGCTGCTGGCAGGCAAGGACGGCCCGTTGGGCAAGGATTACAACATGCGCTGGGTCGCGGCCATGGTCGCGGACGTACACCGCATCCTGACCCGTGGCGGCTTGTTCATGTACCCTCGCGACTCCCGCGAGCCGTCCAAGCCGGGCAAGCTGCGCCTGATGTACGAAGCTAACCCCATGTCCTTCCTGATCGAACAGGCGGGTGGCATGGCGACTGATGGCCACCAGCGCATTCTGGATATTCAGCCTGAAGGGCTGCACCAGCGCGTAGCGGTCTTCCTGGGTTCGAAGCAAGAAGTCGAGCGCGTGACCGGTTACCACCAGTAATCGATGCAAAGGCCCCCGCCAGCAATTGGCGGGGGTTTGCCGTTAGATCCTGAAGCTGCCTACCAACTGCCGCAAGCGGCTCACTTGGCTTTCCAGTTCGCCACAAGCCTTGAGCGTGGACTGTAGGTTCTCTACGCCTTCCTGGTTCAGGGTATTGATCTCAGTGATGTCCTGGTTGATCGCTTCTACCACAGCGGTCTGTTCTTCCGTGGCGGCAGCTACCGACTGATTCATGCCGTCGATTTCGCCAATGCGCTGGGTCACGCTGTTAAGGCGGTCCCCCGCCTGATTCGCGACCTGCACGCTGGCTTCGCTCTGGCGTTGGCTTTCGGTCATGGTATTGACTGCCTGACGCGAGCCCTGTTGCAGGTCTTCGATCAAGGCTTGTACCTGACGGGCAGACTCCTGGGTACGGTGCGCCAGGTTGCGAACCTCGTCTGCCACCACGGCGAACCCACGACCCGCTTCGCCAGCGCGGGCGGCTTCGATCGCAGCGTTCAAGGCCAGCAGGTTGGTTTGCTGGGAAATGCCGCTGATCACCTCAAGAATTTGCCCAATATTTGCTGTATTGCTGTTCAAGGTCTCGATATTGCCGCACGAGTCACTGATGTTGGAGGACAGCTCGCCCAGGCTTTCGATGGTGCGATGAACGACCTGCTGGCCCTCGGTCGCCAGGCCACGGGCCACACCCGAATGCTGGGAGGCCAAGGCTGCGTTTTGTGCGATTTCCTGAGCAGCCGCGCCCAATTCGTTGATGGCTGCCGCCACACTACTGGTGCGCCCGGCTTGTTGGTCAGAGTTGTGCATCGAGGCATTCGAGGTTTCCACCACACGCAAGGCCACTTGGTTGACCTGAGCGGTGGCTGAAGCCACTTCGCGAATGGAGTCGTGGATACGCTCCACAAACTGGTTGAACGACTGCCCCAGGGTACCGAACTCGTCCTTGCCATGGATGACCAGGCGGCGAGTGAGGTCGCCTTCGCCCGCGGCGATGTCTTGCAGTGCGCGATTCATCACATGCAAAGGTGCCATCAGCACGCGGATCAACAGACCCAGCAAGGCGATGATTGCTACCACGGCAATCACCATGGCCACTACCGCTGACGAGCGGAACTCGCCGAGCATGGCGAAGGCCGCGGACTTATCCAGCACCGTGGCGATATACCAATCCGCCGAGGGCACGCCTTTAAGGGGCGTGAAAATCATGAACTGGTCTTTGCCGTCGACTTCGACTTCCTTCAGGCCCAGCGTGAGGGCCGGGGTGCCCCGCGGGTAGGCATCGGTCAAGGATTTGAGCGCCAGCTTGGCGTCTGGATGGATCAATACCTTGCCTTGGGCACTGACGATAAACGCCAGGCCATGGCCGCCAAAATTAAGCGAGTTGATGATGTCGCTCACTTGCCCCAGGTCGATGTCTGCCCCGGCTACGCCGAGGGTTTCATTACCGCGCTGTACGGGGGAGGCGACGGTGATCACCAGCTTGCCCGACGAAGCTGCAACGTAGGGCTCGGTAACGATCGTTCGGCCAGCGCTATTGGCAGCCTTGTACCAGCCACGGGCCCGAGGGTCATAGTCCGCGGCACGGCTTCCCGCAGGCACCGAGAACATCACGCCATCACGGCCGCCAAAATAGCTGAGCTGGAAATTAGCCGGGTACACCGGTAGGCCAATGATCTGCGGCAGGCTTTCGCGGTCGGCGGCGCTGACCGCTACCTGTTGGCTCATGGACTCTACCAGCTGCATGCGGCTGGTCAGCCAGGTTTGTACGTTACTGGCAGTGAGCGCGCCCACCTGAGCCAGCGAGGTTTCGGTTTGCGCCCGCAAGGTTTGGCGTTGGCGGTAATCGTTGAACAGCGTGAAGCAGGCAAACGCGAGTGCCACGATCAGGCCCGCCACCAGCAAGATTTTATGGCTGAATTTCATATTGGAGGTCATGGGGCTAAGGGCTCAGGGCAAGTGCGGTAAGAACCCTTGCTTAAAGGGTGCGTTATCGACTGGATCGGCCATCGGGGCGCAAACTCGAGGGCATTCAAGATGAATATGTGTCGTCATCAGTAAGGCGTTCCAGCGTGTAGGAACCTCATCCTTGGTCAGACCGTCCAAGCCCCACGGCAACTGACAGGAATAGCCATGACCGAACAAGACCTTCCCGAGAAGATCGGGCGCGCCATCGACCGGCGCATCGCTGCCATCAGCCGGGCCGACAGAGGCCCTGAGACGGTACTTATGACAGGTATGGCGCTGGGTTATATAGCAGCGCTCTATGACGCCGGTGTGATCGACCCCCCCTTGCGCCTGGAACTGGAGCGTAAGGTGCAGGCACTGGAGCCCTCCGAAAGCACTGAATGATGGGCTATCTTGGTAGCGAGCCTGGTTGCAGCTCGTGGTTACAGGCCGTTGCAGCGCATCTGGACCTTAGGAGTAAAGAAGCATGGCTAACCGTTACAGCGTTTTATCCAACCTGGGCAAAGTGGCGTTGCTGTTGATCTGCGGCGGCCTTATCGTGGCCTGCAGCAATTCGAACAACCGCGAAATGGCGCCCAAGACCGTAGGCAAGGTCGACCTCAAGCGTTATCAGGGCACGTGGTATGAAATTGCCCGCCTGCCGATGTTCTTCCAGCGTAAGTGCGTGCAGTCCGAGGCCCACTATGGCCTTAATGCCGACGGCACCGTGGCGGTGCTTAACCGTTGCAAAACCAAGGACGGCAGCTGGGAAGAGGCCAAGGGTACCGCCACGGAACAAGTGCCTGGCCAGAGCGACAAGCTATGGGTGGAGTTCGATAACTGGTTCTCCCGCCTGGTACCTGGGCTTACCAAGGGCGATTATTGGATCATCGACCTGGACGACAACTACAGTGAAGTGGTCGTTGGCGACCCTGAGCGCAAGTACCTGTGGTTGCTGGCACGCACCCCTACGGTAAGCGAAGAGACTAAGCAGCGTATGTTGGCCCGTGCCCGCCAGCATGGGTATGACACCTCCAAGCTGATTTGGCGCGCGCCCGATTAAGCCTCAGCCTAAGACGAGTGCCGCGTATGTTTCCCGACAGCCTCACGTTTTCCATCGCCGGGTGGGTCAATACCTGGGTCGATCAACTGGTAGGTCGCTATGGCGATACCCTGCGGCAGGTGTCCGACACCCTGCTCACGCTCTTGATATGGCTCGAGAGCCTGTTGCGGGCGACCCCTTGGTGGGTAGTGTTGCTGCTGGTTGGCGCCCTGGCCTGGCATGCCAGCCGGCGCTGGTACATCGCCCTGCTGATGGCCGCGTTGCTGTTTTTGGTTGGCGCCGTGGGCTTGTGGGACAAACTGCTGCAGACTCTGGCACTGGTAGTGGTCGCCACCACCCTGACCATCCTGCTTGGCGTGCCGCTGGGGATGCTTGCGGCCCGCTGCGCACGGTTACGGGCGGTGCTGCTGCCGTTGCTGGATGTAATGCAAACCCTGCCCAGTTTCGTTTACCTTATCCCTGTATTGATGCTGTTTGGCCTGGGCAAGGTCCCGGCGATCTTCGCCACCTTGGTGTATGCCATCGCGCCGGTGATTCGCCTGACCGACCTTGGCATCCGCCAAGTAAACAAAGAAGTGATGGAGGCCGTAACCGCCTTCGGTGCCAGCCCCTGGCAGCAACTGGTTGGCGTACAACTGCCGTTGGCATTGCCCAGCATCATGGCGGGGATCAACCAAACCATCATGATGGCACTGTCGATGGTGGTGATCGCATCGATGATCGGCGCCCGTGGCCTGGGCGAAAACGTACTGGCCGGGATTCAAACCCTCAACGTGGGCAAAGGCCTGGAAGCGGGCTTGGCTATCGTCGCCCTGGCGATCGTGATCGACCGGATTACCCAAGCCTATGGCAAGCCACGGCAAAGGGCAGGCAAATGAGCGCTATCGAATTGCGGCAGGTCACCAAGGTGTTTGGGCGCCACCCCGAACGTGCGCTGGCGCTGCTGGATCAGGGCGCCAGCAAGGCACAGATTCTCGAAAAAACTCAATGCGTAATAGGGGTGGCTAATGTTTCGCTGAGCGTTGAAGCAGGCGAAGTGTTCGTGATCATGGGGTTGTCGGGCTCAGGCAAATCCACTCTGGTACGCCACCTCAATCGCCTGATCGACCCTACCCGTGGCGAAATCATCGTGCAAGGCGAGAACGTATTAGGCTATGGCCCTGGGCGCCTGCGCGAGCTGCGTCGGCGGCAGATCAGCATGGTCTTCCAGGGCTTTGGTTTGCTGCCCCACAAGAACGTAGTAGATAACGTCTCTTATGGCTTGCGTGTGCGTGGAGAGCCCAGCGCTGTCAGCCATGAACGTGCCCATCATTGGATCGAACAGGTGGGCTTGGCGGGCTACGCCGAGCACTGGCCGGAGCAACTCAGCGGCGGCATGCGCCAGCGTGTTGGCCTGGCCCGGGCCCTGGCCAGTGATACCCCCATTTTGCTGTTAGATGAAGCCTTCAGCGCGCTGGACCCGCTTATTCGCGCCGACCTGCAAGAGCAACTGCGTGGCCTTCAGGCCAAGCTGCACAAAACCATCGTATTCATTACCCACGACCTAGACGAGGCCCTACGCCTCGGTGACCGCATTGCCATTATGCGAGACGGCCGGCTGGTGCAGGTAGGCACGCCCGAGCACATTCTTCAGAACCCGGCTGATGATTATGTCAGCCGGTTCGTTCAGCGCAGAACGGGTGTTTGATCCCGAACGGGTCTCTACAGGCCTGCGCTTTGGTACAACCGTCATGCCACCCTCTAGCAAGCGCGCCCGTCTGATCCCGCACTGGTAGCCGTTCGGCGCTGCGTTTAGGCAAGCACATTGCGGCAAATCGGGTTTATGATGGCTCACGGCTGAACAAACCCTGATGGAGCGCCCGATGCTGACCCTGTATCCGCAGATCAAACCCTATGCACGGCATGATCTGGCCGTGGACGAGCCGCATGTGCTGTACGTGGATGAAAGCGGGTCGCCCGAGGGTCTGCCGGTGCTATTTATTCACGGTGGCCCTGGTTCAGGGTGCGACGCCGCCAGCCGCTGCTATTTCGACCCCAATCTCTACCGTATCGTGACCTTCGACCAGCGTGGCTGTGGCCGATCCACGCCTCACGCCAGCCTGGAGCGCAATACGACCTGGGACCTGGTGCAGGATATCGAGCGTATTCGCGAACACCTGGGGATCGATAAATGGGTGCTGTTCGGTGGCTCCTGGGGATCCACCCTGGCCCTGGCGTACGCGCAAACGCACCCCGACCGGGTGCATGGTTTGATTCTGCGGGGGATTTTCCTCTGCCGCCCGCAAGAGCTTCAGTGGTTCTATCAGAGCGGTGCGAATCGGATGTTCCCAGACTACTGGCAGGATTACCTGGCGCCCATTCCTGTTGAAGAGCGCGGCGACTTGCTCAAGGCTTTCCACAAACGCCTGATCGGTAGCGACCAGATCGCCCAGATGCATGCCGCCAAGGCCTGGTCAATTTGGGAGGGCCGCACGGCTACCTTAAGGCCCAATCCCTTGGTGGTGGACCGCTTCTCCGAGCCGCAACGGGCGTTGTCCATCGCCCGTATCGAAACCCATTACTTCGTTAATAATGCCTTCCTGGAGCCCAATCAGCTGGTCCGGGATGTGGACAAGATCGCCCATTTGCCCGCAGTGATCATCCATGGTCGCTATGACGTAATCTGCCCGCTGGACAACGCGTGGGAGCTGCATCAAGCCTGGCCAAACAGCGAGCTGCAAGTGATCCGCGACGCCGGGCACGCCAGTTCCGAGCCTGGCATCATCGACGCTCTGGTACGGGCTGCCGACCAAATGGCGCGTCGCCTGCTGGACCTGCCTCTCGAAGAAGCATGAGGGGGCTATTGCAGCGGGTCGCCAACGCCAGGGTAGAGGTAGCAGGGGAAGTGATCGGCGCCATCGATCAGGGTTTGCTGGTGCTGGTTGGCGTAGAGCCGGGTGATACCGCGGCGCATGCCGATAAACTTCTGCACAAGCTGCTCAATTACCGGGTGTTCAGCGATAGCGAAGGCCGCATGAACCGTTCCGTGCTGGAGGTGCAGGGAGGGTTACTGCTGGTCTCGCAGTTTACCTTGGCGGCGGATACCCGCAGCGGCATGCGCCCTGGCTTCTCCACCGCGGCACCGCCCGAGCAGGCTCGTGAGCTGTTCGATTACCTGCTTGATCGAGCCAGGGTGGCCCTGCCCACTGCCCAAAGCGGGCGCTTTGGCGCGGACATGCAGGTTCACCTGGTCAACGATGGCCCGGTGACCTTTATGCTCCAAGTATGAGCAATACGGGCGCTGACGGGCTTCAGTGCTGGATGAAAATGCTGCCTTGTAGCAGAAATTCTTCTTTCAACCTGATGCGTTGTGCCGCGCTGTGCTAGATAATCGCGCGCCGGGAGGGCTGTGTGCCCGATTCCCGGTTTTGTTCTAACTTGAGTATTAGACCGGCGGTCATTAGGGAATCATTAAGCCCTTTTGGAGTCGGAACAGTGCTCGCCAACCCGGCAACCGCAGCTGGCCGTTGGTTCAATGATTCTGTTACGGCGAGGGTAGCTCGTGATTGTAAGTCCGTGTAACACACCAGGAACAACCGGCAAACGCCTGCGCAAGGCGCTAGTGGCAGGCTCGGCGCTGTTCTGCCTGCTTGGCGCTGGGCAACTATGGGCGTTCAGTCTGGACGACGTTGCCGCCAAGGCGAAGGACCTTGCCGGACAAAAGTACGAAGCTCCAAAAAGCAACCTCCCACCGTTGTTCCGCGATATGAAGTTCGCGGATTACCAGAAGATCCAGTTCCGCGCCGACAAGGTCGAGTGGGCGGACGACAAAACCCCCTTCAAGTTGTCGTTCTATCACCAGGGCATGCACTTTGATACGCCGGTGAAGATCAACGAGGTCACCGCTACCACGGTAGAGGAAATCAAATACGACCCTTCCCGGTTCAATTTCGGGGACGTGCAATTTGACCCCAAGAGCACCGAGAACCTGGGCTGGGCGGGCTTGCGCGTGCTGTACCCGATCAACAAATCGGATAAGCAAGATGAAGTCATGACCCTGCTGGGCGCCAGTTACTTCCGGGTGATCGGCAAGGACCAGAACTACGGCCTGTCCGCGCGTGGCCTGGCCATCGACACCGCGCTGCCATCGGGTGAAGAGTTCCCACGCTTTACCGAGTTCTGGGTAGAGAAGCCAGAGCCACAAGACAAGCAGTTGGTCATCTATGCGCTGCTCGATTCCCCTCGGTCCACCGGTGCTTACCGCCTGGTGTTGCGCCCAGGTACCGACAGCGTGGTGGACGTTCAGTCCCGCGTATACATGCGTGACCGTGTGAGCCGCCTGGGCGTGGCGCCGCTGACCAGCATGTACCTGTTCGGTGCCAACCAGCCTTCACGCGTACTTAACTTCCGCCACGAGTTGCATGACTCCAACGGCCTGTCGATCCACGCCGGTAATGGCGAGTGGATCTGGCGCCCATTGAATAACCCCAAGCACTTGAGCACCAGCAGCTTCACCGTTGAGAACCCTAAAGGCTTTGGCTTGTTGCAGCGCGCTCGTGAGTTCAGCCGCTTCGAAGACCTGGACGACCGTTACGACCGTCGCCCGAGCGCCTGGATCGAACCCCGTGGCGATTGGGGCAAGGGCACCGTGGAATTGGTGGAAATCCCAACCGCTGATGAAACCAACGACAACATCGTTGCGTTCTGGAGCCCGGAGCAAATGCCTGAACCAGGGCAGCCGTTGGAACACAGTTATCGCATCCACTGGACCACTGACGAAGTCGGGCTGCACTCGCCCGACATCGCTTGGGTCAAGCAAACCCTACGTTCGACTGGCGACGTGAAGCAGTCGAACCTGGTTCGCCAGCCTGATGGCAGCCTGGCCTTCCTCATCGACTTCGAGGGGCCTAAGCTCAAATCGCTGCTGGACGATGCCGGCGTGCGTAGCCAAGTGAGCGTGAGCGATAACGCGGAGCTGGTCGAAAATAGCGTGCGCTACAACCCGATGACCCAGGGCTGGCGCTTGACGCTGCGCATCAAGGTCAAAGACGGCGCCAAGCCTGTGGAAATGCGTGCGGCACTGGTACAGGACATCGTGCCTGAAGACGTGCCCAAGCCTGTGGTCGAGGCCAAGGCTGAAGAGCCAAGCCACGGCCACAAGAAGAACGCCAAGCATGAAAAGGCTGCCGAGAAGGCCGCCGCGCCTGTGGAAGCGCAGCCAGCGCCGCAACCGGCTGAACCGGTCAAGACTGAAGAAGTGTTGACTGAAACCTGGAGCTATCAGTTGCCTGCCGATGAGTAAGCCAACCGAACGACCAGAAACGCTGGCAGAGTACTTGGCGCATTTGCCCTTGAACGACGCTCAGCGCGCGGAGCTGGCCCAAAGCGGCTCCTTTACCGAGCTGCACCAACGCCTTTCCCAGCCTCGCGCGGCTGGGGAGGGCGGCGAGGCAATGAACGCCCACCTGGCGCTGGATTCCGCCGCCGAGTTGGAAGAACACGAGCTGCTTGAGGTGGATGCCAATGGCCGTGTGCGGCTAAAGGCCACGCCACCTATCCGCCGTACCAAGATGGTTCCAGAGCCTTGGAAAACCAACGTCGTGGGGCGGGTATGGCATCGGCTGCAGGGCAAGGGCACGCCGCCGCAGCCAACTAGCGACAAACGTGATCTGCCCAAGGCACGCTGGCGCATGGTGGGGTCGATCCGCCGTTATATCCTGCTGATACTGATGTTGGGTCAGACCCTCGTGGCTGGCTACTACATGAAAGGCATCCTGCCGTATCAAGGCTGGGCAATGGTTGACCTTAACGAAGTCGCGCATCAGCCGCTGCTGCAAACGGCTCAACAAGTGCTGCCCTACGTTTTGCAAACCACCATTTTGATCCTCTTCGGCATTCTGTTCTGCTGGGTGTCCGCAGGCTTCTGGACAGCCCTTATGGGCTTCCTCGAGCTGTTGACCGGGCGGGATAAATACCGCATCTCCGGCGCCAGCGCGGGTAACGAGCCTATCGAAGCAGGCGCGCGCACTGCGTTGGTCATGCCTATCTGTAATGAGGACGTGCCACGGGTGTTCGCCGGCCTGCGCGCCACCTTTGAATCGGTAGCGGCCACTGGGGACCTGGATCGGTTCGACTTCTTTATCCTCAGCGATACGTACAACACCGACATCGCCGTGGCTGAGCAACAGGCCTGGCTGGACGTGTGCAGGGAAACCAAGGGCTTCGGCAGGATCTTCTACCGTCGCCGCCGCCGCCGTGTGAAGCGCAAGAGCGGTAACCTGGATGACTTCTGCCGCCGCTGGGGCAGCGATTACCGTTACATGGTGGTACTCGACGCAGACAGCGTAATGAGCGGCGAATGCCTGACTTCCCTGGTGCGGCTGATGGAAGCCACTCCGGATGCGGGTATCATTCAAACCGCGCCCAAGGCGTCTGGCATGGACACCCTGTATGCGCGCTTGCAACAGTTCGCTACCCGCGTGTACGGCCCACTGTTCACCGCGGGCCTGCATTTCTGGCAGTTGGGTGAATCCCACTATTGGGGGCACAACGCAATTATTCGCATGAAGCCCTTTATCGAGCACTGCGCCTTGGCGCCGTTGCCCGGCAAGGGTGCCTTCGCCGGTGCCATTTTGTCCCACGACTTCGTCGAAGCCGCGCTGATGCGCCGCGCTGGCTGGGGTGTGTGGATTGCCTATGACCTGCCGGGTAGCTATGAAGAGCTGCCGCCCAACCTGTTGGACGAGCTCAAGCGGGACCGCCGTTGGTGCCACGGCAACCTGATGAACTTCAGGCTGTTCCTGGTCAAGGGCATGCACCCGGTTCACCGCGCGGTGTTCCTGACCGGTGTGATGTCTTATCTGTCAGCACCCTTGTGGTTCTTCTTCCTGGTGCTCTCCACTGCGCTGCTGGCGGTTAACACGCTGATGGAGCCCACCTATTTCCTTGAGCCACGGCAGCTGTACCCGCTCTGGCCACAGTGGCACCCGGATAAAGCCATCGCGCTGTTCTCCACTACCATCGTGCTGCTGTTCTTGCCCAAGCTGCTTAGCATCATCCTGATCTGGGCCAAGGGCGCCAAGGAGTATGGCGGTCGTATTCGTGTAACCCTTTCCATGCTGCTGGAGATGTTCTTCTCCATGCTGCTGGCGCCGGTTCGGATGATCTTCCATACCCGCTTCGTACTGGCCGCGTTCCTGGGTTGGGCTGCGACCTGGAACTCTCCGCAGCGGGACGACGATTCCACGCCTTGGGGGGAAGCGGTACGTCGCCACGGCCCGCAAACCCTGTTGGGCCTGTGCTGGGCCGTGCTGGTGGCCTCGCTTAACCCAAGCTTCCTGTGGTGGCTGGCGCCTATTGTGGTGTCACTGATGCTGTCAATCCCGGTGTCGGTGATTTCCAGCCGCACCAACCTGGGCTTGCGCGCCAGGCAAGAGAAGATGTTCCTCATTCCAGAGGAATACAACACGCCTCAGGAACTGGTGTCGACCGATACATACACCCACGACAATCGCCAGAATGCGCTACATCAAGGCTTTGTCCGGGCCGTGGTAGATCCTCGTCAAAACGCGCTGGCTTGCGCCCTGGCCACCGCGCGCCATGGCCAGGCTCGGCCCGTAGAGGCGATGCGTGAAGTGATGGTCAGCAAAGCGTTGGTCGGTGGGCCACAAGCCCTGGATGGCAACGCCCGGTTGTACCTGCTGAGCGACCCAGTGGCCCTGAGCCGCCTGCACGAGCAAGTGTGGGAGCGTCACGATGAAGCGTGGCTGGGTGCCTGGCGAGCCCTTGTGGCCGCTGCCCCGCGCGTTACCAATTTGCCGTCACAGCCTATGGCTGGTGGTACCTTAGCTAGCATGTAACACGCTATCGCTCACTCCTACGTTAATGATGATGTAGGAGCGAGCGACAGCTCGCGAACAGGTATCATCGGCAAGGCAACCCCCCCCTTCAGAACAACCGCGAAAGCAGCGCCGTTACTGCGGTTTCTACTCTCAGAATGCGCTCGCCCACCTGTACTGGTGCAAAGCCGGCTAGCTGCAACAACTCCACCTCGTAAGGAATCCAGCCGCCCTCAGGGCCAATGGCCAGGGTTACGGGGCCGTTCACCGCGCGCGGGCAAGTCGGGTAGGGGCCGGGGTGTGCGATTAGGCCTTGGGTACCTTGCGCCAGTATTCCCAGGCGGTCCTCCACAAAAGGTTTGAAGCGCTTCTCGATGAGCACTTCCGGCAAGACGGTATCCCGGGCCTGTTCAAGACCAAGCACTAACTGCTCGCGGATCGCTTCTGGCGTAAGAAAGGGAGTTTGCCAAAAGCTTTTCTCTACTCGGTAGCTGTTGACCAGAATCAACTTCGACACGCCTAGGGTGGCAACGGTCTGGAACACCCTACGCAGCATCTTCGGCCGGGGCAGCGCCAGTACCAGCGTAAGGGGCAGCTTGGTGGGCGGAGGACGATCGAAGGCCACGCGTAGCTCGGCGTGGGTGTCGCTCAAGGCTTCGATATGCCCTTCGCCGATTAACCCACCCAGGCAGCCCACGCGCAAGCTATCGCCCACCTGCGCGCGGTGAACCTCCCGCATGTGAACCAGGCGGCGGCCAGTGAGGCTCACGCGACCCTCGCCGGTAAAGTCCCCGGCTTCCAGTAGCAACAGGTTCATGGGCGAGTCGCGGGCGGTTGATCGTTCTCTTCGGCAGCGTCCGCGGCTTCTTCGCTGCGTTTGCGAATCAAGGCACCAAAGAGCACACCTACCTCAAACAGCAGCCACATGGGAACGGCGAGCAGAGTTTGCGAGAAGATATCCGGTGGGGTAAGGATCATGCCCACCACGAAGCAGCCAATGATCACGTAAGGGCGAGCCTTTTTCAGGGCTTTTACATCCACTACCCCGATCCACACCAGCAGTACCACCGCCACGGGGATTTCGAAGGCCACGCCGAAAGCGAAAAACAGCGTCATCACAAAATCAAGGTAGCTGGTGATGTCCGTCATCATGGACACCCCATCCGGAGTGGCCGCGGCGAAAAACTTGAACATCAATGGAAATACTACGAAGTAGGCAAAGGCCATGCCCGCGTAGAACAGCAGGATGCTGGACACTAACAACGGAATGGCGATGCGCTTTTCATGCCGGTACAAGCCTGGTGCCACAAAACCCCACACCTGGTGCAGGATCATCGGGATTGCCAGGAACAATGACACCGTCATGGTGAGCTTGAAGGGCGTAAGAAATGGCGAAGCCACATCGGTGGCGATCATGGTCGCGCCCGGCGGCAGGTAGGCCCTCAACGGCGCGGATACCAGGGTGTAAATCTGCTGGGCAAACGAAAACAGCCCGGCAAACACCAGAAAGATCACCGCCACGCAGCGTAGTAGGCGGGTACGGAGTTCGGTCAGATGGGAGACCAGCGGCATCGGCTGGTCGTCTTCGGGGATCGTACTCATGGCGCGGGCGTGGAATCCTGATGCGTGCGCGGGTCACGCGCAACGGTTTCGGCGTCAGACGTAGGCGTAGGTGGTGCGTCGGGTGTGGCGGCAGGTGGGTTATTCCCTGGCACATAAGCCGAGCCAGGCGCGAGTGCTACCGGTGTACCCGCCGTAGGCTGGGTCGGGCCCGGCGGCGTAGGGGCATGAGGTGCATGAATCGACGGCGACGGCGTCTGGTGGCCATGGGGGTCAACCAGCTTGCGGGCTTCCTGCTCGAGGGACTGGATATGCTCGTTGTGCAGTTGACGGCGGATTTCGTCCGCACCCAGCTCCCGCTCTATTTCGGTTTTGATAGAGTTGAAACTACGCTTGAGCCGGCCGATCCACAGCCCGGCGGTGCGGGCCGCTCCAGGTAGCCGCTCTGGCCCAAGCACCAGCAGGGCTACCAGCCCTACCAGCAGCAACTCACTGAAACTGATCCCGAACATGACTCAATCCCTGGTGGGGTCTTTACGCAGAGGGTCATCCACGCGCGTGTGCTGGCCGTCCAGGGTCGTGGGCTGGGCAGGCTGTACAGGGGGCGTGATGGGCGAGGTGGCTTGAGGGTGCACCGGCTGTTGCGGTTCGCCGGGTTTGTCATCGTCGTTCATGGCCTTGCGAAAGCCCTTGATGGACTCACCCACATCAGTACCCAGGTTTTTCAGCTTCTTGGTGCCGAATACCAGCACTACCACGATAAGAATGACGATCCAGTGTTTCCAGTCAAAGATACCCATGAGCAGCTCCGTGAAAGAATAAGGTTCAGGCGGTCGGCTGGCGTGCCGCTTTTTCCGCGTGGCCCGAAAGCCCAAAGCGGCGCTCGAGTTCATCCAGCACCGCTTGCGGATGTTGGCCAAGCGCGGCGAGCATCACCAGGCTATGGAACCATAAATCGGCGGTCTCGTAGATAACATCGGCGCAATCGCCGCTGTGTTCGGCGTCCTTGGCGGCGATGATGGTCTCGACGGACTCTTCGCCGAGTTTTTCCAGAATCTTGTTCAAGCCCTTATGGTACAGGCTGGCAACGTAAGAACTATCCGCCGAGGCGCCCTTGCGGGCTTCCAGGACCTCTGCCACGCGGGCGAGGGTATCATTCATGGGTATGCCTCTGATAAATAGCGGTTGGGTCCTTCAGTACAGGTTCGGCGATATGCCAGGCGCCGTTCTCGTACACCCGATAGAAGCAGCTTTCCCGCCCGGTATGACAGGCGATGCCGCCCAGTTGCTCAACCATCAGGACGATCACATCGGCGTCGCAGTCCAGGCGCATTTCATGCAGTTTTTGCACATGGCCCGATTCCTCGCCCTTGCGCCATAACTTGCCACGAGCGCGCGACCAGTAGATGGCGCGCTGCTCCTGGGCGGTGAGGGCCAGGGCTTCACGGTTCATCCAAGCCATCATCAACACGCGCCCTGTGCGGTGATCCTGGGCAATGGCCGGTACCAGGCCATCGCTGTTCCAGTTGATCTCGTCCAGCCAGTTTTCCATCATTCGCTCCACTGCATATTGGCTTAGTGTGCCAGCCTCACTTGGCACTGGCTATCCGCGGACCACCAGATACACCCCGCACACCACCATTAACCAGGCGGGCCAGCCTTCGAGGCTGTTCACCGCGGCGCCCGTGGCGGCCATGAACACGCCACCGGTCAGCAGAATCCCGCCCACCACGCGCAAGGCAGCCTGTTCACTGCTGCGGCGCCATGGTGGAGGTGGGTCTTTGCGATGCGGCTGGGACATACGTTCCAGCAAGTCGCGGGTCATGTTGGCCATATGTGGCAACTGCTCCACCTGCGCGTACATGTTGCGCAGCATGGTGCGCGGGCTCATGCGCTCGCGCATCCACCGCTCCAGGAACGGTTGGGCAGTTGCCCAGAGGTCCAGATCCGGGTAGAGCTGGCGACCCAGGCCTTCGATGTTAAGCAAGGTTTTCTGCAGCAGCACCAGTTGCGGTTGCACTTCCATGTTGAAGCGCCGTGCGGTTTGGAACAGGCGCATCAACACCTGGCCGAAGGAAATATCCTTGAGTGGCTTTTCAAAAATGGGCTCGCACACTGTACGGATCGCAGCTTCGAACTCATTGAGCTTGGTTTCAGCCGGCACCCAGCCCGAGTCGATGTGCAACTGGGCCACTCGGCGATAATCGCGCTTGAAGAAGGCGAACAGGTTGCGAGCGAGATAATCCTGGTCTTCTGGCGTGAGGCTGCCGACGATGCCGCAGTCGATGGCGATATAGCGCGGGTCCCATGGCGTGACGGTACTGACGAAGATATTCCCTGGGTGCATGTCGGCATGGAAGAAACTGTCACGGAACACCTGAGTAAAGAAGATTTCCACACCACGTTCGGCCAGCAGCTTCATGTCGGTGCGCTGGTCGGCCAGGGTGGCCATGTCGTTCACCTGAACGCCATAGATGCGCTCCATCACCAGCACCTTCGGGCGGCACCAGTCCCAATAGATCTGGGGCACATACAGCAGGTTGGAGTCTTCGAAGTTGCGCCTGAGTTGGCTGGCGTTCGCAGCCTCACGCAACAGGTCGAGTTCGTCGTAGATGGTCTTCTCGTAGTCCGCGACTACGTCTACAGGGTGCAGTAGGCGGGCATCGGCCGATACACGCTCAGCCATGCGCGCCAGGATGAACAGCCAGGCGATATCCTGGCTGATGATCGGGCGCAGCCCAGGGCGCACCACCTTGACTACCACCTCTTCGCCGGTTTTGAGCCGGGCCGCGTGAACCTGCGCTACAGAAGCGGAGGCCATGGGCTCTACATCGAAGCGGCTGAACACGCTAGTGATCTTCATGCCCAGCTGGGATTCGATCAGTTGCATGGACTGCTTGGGGTCGAAGGGCGGAACCCGATCCTGCAGCAGCATCAGCTCATCGACAATGTCTTCAGGCAGCAAGTCTCGGCGGGTGGACAAGATCTGCCCGAACTTGATGAAAATCGGCCCCAGGTTTTGCAGCGCAAGCCGCAGGCACGCACCACGGCTAAGTTGCCGATTGCTGCGGGGGAACCAGCGCCAAGGCATGGCCAAGCGGAATATTCGCAGCCACCACGGCAAGGGCAGGGCGAGGATCAGGTCATCGAGGCGGAAACGAATGGCAACGCGCAAGATGCGGAACAGACGAAGTACGGCGGCGAGCAGCTTCATGCGTTATCGCTGGCTTCAAGGGTTCGGAGCAGGCGGTCGAAGCGCGCCTGCAGGCGGTCGGTCTGTAGCTTGAGTTCGTCCAGCTCTCGCAGGCGCGCTTCGGCTTCTCGCTTTCCGACCAGGGTTCGGGTTTCTTCGTTCAAGTAATCGGCAAGGGTAGTCAGCAGCCGATCGCCCCCACGGCGGGCCCAATTAGCACGCAAGCGTAGGTGGCCGCCCAACAGCGCGGTAGGCACGGGCCCTACCCAGCGGGCAAGTTCGTACTCCCAGTCAAGCTCCAGGCTTTGCAGGATCGAAGCCAGCTCCATCAGTGCCCCGCTTTCACCGCTGAGGGTCACCTCCGGCGCGTGCAGCACACGGGTTTTATCCTTGCGCACTGCCAGTTGCAGCAACAGCGACAAGGGTGCGCGCAGCGTGCAGTCGACTGGGGCATCCCAGCGCCGCGCGAGGGTCAACCCCTCCGAGCCTGGGATCAGGTACAGCTGCTGCCGTGGCTGCACGCAGTCCACCAGTATCACCTGGCCAGTCAGCCGCGCCAGGCGCGGAAGCGCAGTGCTGTCCAAACGTAGCGTGGCATTGAGCCCCGCCTCCACGGCGGCCAGCAAGGCGTCGGTGAGCATCAGGGCTTGATGCCCCGGTGCAGGGCAACGATGCCCGAGGTCATATTGTGGTAAGTCACGCGGTCGAAGCCGGCATCCACCATCATGGCCTTGAGGGTTTCCTGATCAGGGTGCATGCGGATGGATTCGGCCAGGTAGCGGTAGCTTTCCGAGTCGTTGGCGATGAGCTTGCCCATCATTGGCATGAACGCGAAGGAATAGGCATCGTAAGCCTTGGACATCATCTTGCTGGTGGGCTTGGAGAATTCCAGCACCAACAACCGGCCACCAGGCTTGAGCACGCGAAGCATGGAGCGCAACGCGTCTTCTTTGTGGGTCACGTTGCGCAGGCCAAAAGCGATGGTCACGCAATCAAAGTGGTTGTCCGGGAAGGGCAGCTTTTCGGCATCTGCCTGAACGAACTGCACATTGCCCGCCACGCCGAGATCCAGCAGGCGGTCACGGCCTACCTTGAGCATGGAGGCGTTGATGTCCGCCAGTACCACTTCGCCAGTAGGGCCTACCAGTTGAGAAAATTTGCGGGTCAGGTCGCCGGTACCGCCAGCGATGTCCAACACCCGGTTGCCCAGGCGAACACCCGACAGCTCGATGGTGAACCGCTTCCACAGCCGGTGCATGCCGCCTGACAGCAGGTCGTTCATTACGTCGTACTTGGCCGCGACCGAGTGGAACACGTCCGCGACCTTTTTCGCCTTCTGGCTTTCAGGAACGTTCTGGTAGCCGAAGTGAGTAGTGGGTTCGGCATCGCTGCCTTTGCGCTGATCGTTCATATCTGTCACCGGGAAAATTACGGGTCATTCTAATCGGCCCCGGTAGCTTTTGTCTTGGCGTATGGAACAGGCCGCCAACCGCGTTAAGATACCGGGCATTTTTCAGCATTCGAGGTGGTGATGAGTCAAATTCGGGTAGAGCGCAAACACCAGTTGGGTAAAGAAGTCGCCAAGCAAAAAGCCGAGCGCCTGGTGGACAAGCTGGTGAGCAAGTACGACATGACCGCCGAGTGGAACGGTGATGTGGTAGACCTTAAGCGCAGTGGGGTTACAGGCCAGGTAGCGGTGGGCGATGACAGTGTAGTGGTGGAGCTGAAACTGGGCATGATGCTGTCGATGATGGGGCCGATGATCGAATCGGAAATTGACCGCGCGCTGGATAAAGCCCTGGCCTGATACCGACAATGCTTTCTGCCAGTACGGAACAAACGTGCGTGAAATTCGACCAATGGCAGGCGCTGGTGGAATCCGCCGCCCGCGGCCAATGAGGAGCGCATCATGGCAGGTAAGAAGAAGGTAGAAAAAGACACCACTTCCTGGATGGGCAACGTGCAGAAGCACTCCCGTCAGATCTGGCTCGCCGGTTTAGGCGCCTACGTTCGCGCCAGTGCCGAGGGCACCAAGGCGTTCGATGCGCTGGTCAAGGAAGGCGAAAAAGCTGAGAAGCAAACACGGGGCGATGCGGCCAAGCTGGCCGAAACCGCGATATCCGCCAGCAAGGCCAAGGCCAGCCTGAGCAAAACCAAGATAAAGCCGGCCAACAGCCTGCCCACTGGGGGCGACAACCTGGACAGTCGTCTGCACACCGCCATCTCGCAACTGGGTGTGCCAAGCCGTGACGAAATCACCGCGCTGAACACCAAGGTGGACCAACTGACTCAGGCACTGGAGCGCTTGACCAGCAACGGTACCTCGGCCCAACCCGCCCCAGCGTCTCAGCCCAAGCCGGCGGTTTCCAGAAGCACTCCCACTCGGGCAACCAAGGCTAAGCCCTTGGCCGGTGCCGTGGAGCAAGCTGTAACAGAGAAAAAAACCAGGGTACGCAAAGCGCCAGTGGCGGCCGATGCCGCCCCGGTTGCCCAGGGTACCCTGCCTCAGGCCTGAACAATCCATTAAGCGACTGCCTGCCGCTCGTGCTCAAGCAGGGCGCAGGCATCAGCTTTCAGATTTACGCTTTGAAACCTAGGGCACGAACCTGACAACGGCTTCTTGTGGGTCTCGGCTTTTACCGGCCGCATACAGCGTATCTAGATACGCCTGCCATAAGGTGTCGTACCGGGTGGCCAATTCGTACAGGTAGTCCCAGGTATACAACCCGCTGTCATGGCCGTCATCAAACGTCAGCTTGAGCGCATATTGCCCGGCAGGCTCCAGGCCAACAAGGCCCACGTTCAATTTTCCGTACTGGAGCACAGGCTTGCCGTGCCCTTGTACCTCGGCAGAGGGTGAGTGCACCCGCAGAAACTCCGCGCTTAGCTCGTATACCTCGTTTAGCCCATAGGTAAGCTTAAGGGTTTTCGAGGCCTTGTGCAGGTTGATGGCGGTAGGGAAGCGGGTCATGTGCTGCTCGAAGGCGTAGGACAGCAAGGGCCCCGTAGGGCCCTGCCGTGGTCACAGAATATAACGTGAGAGGTCTTCGTTCTGCGCCAGCTCACCCAGGTGACTGTCGACATAGGCGGCATCGATCAGGATCGGCTCGCCGTTGCGAACGCCGGCCAGGTCGGCGGCACTAAACGATACTTCCTCAAGCAGCCGCTCCAGTAGCGTATGCAAGCGGCGGGCCCCGATGTTCTCGGTTTTCTCGTTTACCTGCCAGGCAATCTGCGCCAGGCGCTTGATGCCGTCGGGTTGGAACTCGACACCCAGGCCCTCGGTTTTCAACAGTTCACGGTATTGCTCGGTCAGGGACGCATGCGGTTCGCTGAGAATGCGCTCGAAGTCTTCTGGCGACAACGCCTTAAGTTCTACCCGAATAGGCAAACGCCCTTGTAGCTCAGGTACCAGGTCGCTGGGCTTGCTCAAGTGGAATGCCCCGGAGGCGATAAACAGGATATGGTCGGTTTTGACCATGCCCAGTTTTGTATTGACCGTACACCCCTCGATCAGCGGCAACAGGTCGCGCTGTACGCCTTCCCGTGAGACGTCGGCGCCGCCTACGTTACCGCGTTTGGCAACCTTGTCGATTTCATCGATGAACACGATGCCGTGCTGCTCGACGGCTTCAAGGGCCTGGGCCTTGAGCTCTTCTTCATTGACCAGGCGGCCAGCTTCTTCTTCGCGCACCAGCTTGAGCGCTTCCTTGACCTTGAGCTTACGGGCCTTGCGACGGCCCTTGCCCATGTTGGCAAAGAGGTTCTGCAACTGGCTGGTCATTTCTTCCATGCCAGGTGGAGCGGAGATATCAACTCCCACAGCCTCGGCAACTTCGATTTCGATTTCCTTATCGTCTAATTGGCCTTCGCGCAGGCGCTTACGGAACAACTGACGGGTATTGGAATCGCTGCTAGGGGCTGGGTCTTCGGTGAAGCCTGCGCGTGCTGGGGGCAACAGAGCATCAAGAATGCGGTCTTCGGCGGCGTCTTCAGCCCGATGCTGCACCTTGAGGACTTCTTGCTCGCGCAGCAGCTTGATGGCGGCATCTGCCAAGTCGCGAATGATGGATTCCACGTCCCGCCCTACATAGCCCACTTCAGTGAACTTGGTGGCTTCGACCTTGATAAAGGGGGCATTGGCCAGTTTAGCCAGGCGACGGGCGATTTCGGTCTTGCCCACGCCAGTGGGGCCGATCATAAGAATGTTCTTCGGGGTTACCTCGGCGCGTAGCTCCACGGGGAGCTGCATGCGGCGCCAACGGTTTCGCAGGGCGATAGCGACGGCGCGCTTGGCATCGTCCTGGCCAATAATATGGCGGTTGAGTTCGTGGACGATCTCGCGGGGGGTCATGGACATGGCGTTAACGGCCTCGGGCATGTCACTGCGCGAGGTCCTGCTCCTCGATGGTCAGGTTATGGTTGGTGAATACGCAGATGTCCGCGGCGATATTAAGAGCGGACTCGGCGATTTCCCGTGCCGACAGATCGGTCTTGTTCAGCAGAGCACGGGCGGCGGCTTGGGCGAAGGCGCCACCGGAGCCCATGGCGATCAGGCCATCTTCAGGCTCGACCACATCACCATTACCGGTGATGATCAGCGAGGCGTCTTTGTTGGCCACGGCCAGCATGGCTTCGAGCCGGCTCAGTGAACGGTCGGTGCGCCAGTCTTTGGCGAGCTCGACCGCGGCGCGAACCAAATGGCCCTGGTGTTTTTCCAGCTGGCTTTCAAAGCGTTCGAACAGAGTAAAGGCATCGGCGGTGGCCCCGGCGAAACCGGCGATTACCTGCCCGTGGTACAGGCGGCGCACCTTTTTGGCGTTGCCTTTCATCACGGTATTGCCGAGGGATACCTGGCCATCCCCGGCCATGACAACTTTGCCATGGCGGCGGACTGAAACGATGGTGGTCAAGGGAACGTCCTCACGCTGCGGGGCGAAACTGCCCAATGCACACAGATGTGGGGATGGCCCTGGGGGATTTCAACCGCATGGTGTAGCAGCCGAGCTTGCTCGTGACAGATGAGCGCGCAAGGCACCTCGCGGCCGAGGCCTACTGCCGGCTTTGGCGTTGCTGCAATAACAGGTTATTAAAGCCGCTACCGGACAGCATTTTCTGCGCGGCGGTGAGTTGTTCACGGTTGCTGAACGGCCCTACCAACACCCGATACCAGGTTTCTTCCTTGACCATGCCCGATTCCACTTGCACCGCTTGGCCTAGCAAGATGATCTGCGCGCGAACCTTATCGGCATCGGCCTGTTTGCGGAACGACCCGGCCTGCAAATAGAACTGGGTGGTCGCCGCCGGCTTGACCACGGGCGGTGGGGGCGGTACCTGCCCGGAAAGCGCGGCCTGGGCCCGGGCGGTGTCGATTTTCGCCGCCTCGGCAGGCGTAACTGGCTGTGCCGGCACAGGCGGGGTTTTTTCCGGTACCGCTTCAGGCGGCACTATCACTTCGGACTCTGGCAGTAGCGTATAGAAGTCGTACTTAGGCTTAATCTTCTCAGGGCTTGGCGGGGTTTTCTCCGCTTCTGCCACCTTGGCGGTTTTCTGATCTTCAGGCTTGACCCGTTTCACATCGTTGCGACCCGGCTCAAGCTTCATCAGAAACACAATGAAAGCGCCCACCGACAAGCCGATGGCCAGCCACAGCCAGCCAGGAATGGGCTTTTTGGCAGGTGCTTGATTGCGACTGGCGCCGCGCTTGGGTGCAGGTTTTTTTGCCGCCAACTTACATGCGCTCCAGGGTTTCCAGGCCTAACAACTCAAGGCCTTGCTTCAGGGTCAAACCGGTCAACGCTGCCAGGCGCAATCGGCTTTGTTGCTGTTCGGGGGTACTGGCGCCGAGGATCGGGCAGTTCTCATAGAAGCTGGAGAACAGACCGGCTACGTCGTACAGGTAAGCGCACAGCACATGGGGCGTGCCTTTTTCCGCGACGGTGTTGAGGGTTTCGCCAAACTGGGCCAGCCGGGCGGCAAGGTCTTGCTCATGGGGCGCTCCGAGCAGGATATGTCCCTCGGTTTCACCGTAGCTTTTACCCAGCTTGCGGAATACGCCAGCGACGCGCGTATAGGCGTACAACAGATACGGCGCGGTGTTGCCTTCAAAGTTGAGCATCAGCTCGAAATTGAAACTGTAATCACTGGTGCGGTGCTTGGACAGGTCGGCGTATTTCACCGCGCCGATGCCAACTACCCGGGCGATGTCGCGCAGGCGGCTTTCTTCCAGGTCAGGGTTCTTTTCCTTCACCAGGGCGTAGGCGCGCTGTTCAGCTTCGTCCAGCAGGTCGATCAGTTTGACCGTGCCGCCGTCGCGGGTTTTGAACGGGCGGCCATCGGCGCCGTTCATGGTGCCGAAGCCCATGTGTTCGGCCGCCATGCCATTGGTGATGAAGCCGGCGCGGCGAGCGACCTCGAACACCTGCTGGAAGTGCAGGGCCTGGCGCTGGTCCACGAAATACAGGGCCCGGTCGGCTTTGAGTACGCTGCTGCGGTAGCGCACCGCGGCGAGGTCTGTGGTGGCGTACAGATAGCCGCCGCCAGCCTTTTGTACGATCACGGGCAGCGGGTTGCCTTCGGCGTTCTTGAACTCGGGCAAGAACACGCACTGGGCGCCAGCGCTCTCCACAAGCAAACCCTTGGCGCGCAGGTCGGCCACCACGCTGGGCAGATCGTCGTTGTAAGCGCTTTCACCCATTACGTCGTTGGGGGTGAGATGCACGTTCAGGCGTTCGTAGGTTTTTTGGCAGTGCGATAGCGACACATGGTTGAAACGCCGCCACAGCGCCAGGCAGTCCGGGTCGCCTGCCTGGAGCTTGACTACCAGGCTGCGAGCCCGCTCGGCGAACTCTTCTGATTCGTCGAAGCGCTTTTTCGCCGCGCGGTAGAAGTTTTCCAAGTCCGAAAGCTGATCGCTGTCGGCCGGGTTTTCTTCCAGGTAAGCCAGCAGCATGCCGAACTGTGTGCCCCAGTCACCTACGTGGTTTTGGCGGATGACCGTATCGCCAAGGAACTCCAGTACATTGGCCACGGCGTCACCGATGATGGTGGAGCGCAGGTGCCCTACGTGCATTTCTTTAGCCAGGTTGGGCGCCGAGAGGTCCACCACCACCCGCTGGGTAGCACCTACCTTGCGCACACCGAGCTTGCGGTCGCCCAGGGCTTTATCCAGGCGGCTAGCCAGGGCCTGGGTGTTCTGGAAGAAGTTGATGAAGCCAGGGCCTGCGATCTGCGCCTTGCTCAGTTGCTCGTCGGCGGGCAGGGCGGCGATCAGCTGTTCTGCCAGGTCGCGGGGTTTTAGGCCTGCGGGCTTGGCCAGCATCATGGCGATGTTGCTGGCAAAGTCGCCATGGGCTTTGTCGCGGGTGTTTTCGACCTGGATCGCAGGCGTTAGCCCGGCGGGCAGCACACCGTCCTCCACTAGGCGGGCAAGGGCGTGTTGGATCAGCAGGCGAATGGTGTCTTTCATGATCGTCTCGTGTGCCGCAGGGCGGCGGCGCATGATGCGCGGGTGGAAAAGCTCGGCATTATCCGTTCATGAGCCGGGCTTGCCAACCTTCGCGGCCACTCAATAAAGATCGATGGGGTCTATGTCCAACGCCCAACGTACTTGGCGCCCGCCCGGCAGTTGCTCCAATTGCAATACCCACAGGCTCAGCAGGCGGTGCAGTGGTGCGCGGGCATTGGCTTGCAGCAACAGTTGCGCCCGGTAGCGACCGGCGCGGCGCTCCATGGGCGCCGGTACGGGGCCGAGCAGTTCCACGCCGGTTACGCCCAGTTGCTCGCGCAGTTGCTCTGCCTGGGCGCAAGCGTGATCGAGGAAGGCTTCTGCTTGCCCGGGTCTTTGTGCCTCGGCGCGTAGCAGGGCCAGGTGACAGAACGGCGGCAGGCCAGCGGCGCGGCGCTCGCTCAACGCCTGGGCGGAGAAAGCGAAATAGCCTTCTTCGGTCAGTTGAACCAACAGAGGGTGATCGGCCATATGGCTCTGGATAATGGTGCGCCCGGGCTCTTCTGCGCGCCCCGCACGACCGGCCACCTGCACGATAAGCTGGGCCATGCGCTCGGCGGCGCGAAAGTCCGCCGAGAACAGGCCGCCGTCGGCATCGAGGATGGCGACCAGGGTTACTCGAGGGAAGTGATGCCCCTTGGCCAGCATTTGCGTGCCCACCAGGATGCAGGGCTCGCCGCGCTGCACCTGGGCGAACAACTGCGCCATGGCGTCCTTGCGCGCGGTACTGTCGCGGTCCACCCGCAGCACTGGCACATTAGGGAACAAAGTGTTGAGGCGCTCCTCGGCGCGCTCTGTCCCAGCCCCTACTGGGCGCAGGTCCACCGATTGGCAGCTTGGGCACTGACGTGGGCGAGGCGCGGCGTGCCCACAGTGATGGCAACGCAACTCGCCCGAGCGCAGATGGACGGTCATGCGCGCATCACAGCGTGGGCATTCTGACAGCCAGCCGCAATCGTGGCACAGCAAAGTAGGGGCAAAGCCTCGCCGGTTGAGGAACACCAACACCTGCTGCCCAAGGGCCAGTACTTGGCCGATGGCCTGTTGCAGGGGCGGGCTCATGCCGCTGTCCAACGGCCGGCTTTTAACGTCCAGGCGCAGGTAGCGAGGGGGCTGGGCGCCGCCGGCCCGTTGCTCCATGCGCAATAGCCCATAGCGGCCGCTGTAGGCGTTGTGCAGGGTTTCCAACGAAGGCGTGGCCGAGCCCAGCACCACGGGAACGTTGTCCTGCCGCGCTCGCACCACCGCCAGGTCGCGAGCGTGATAGCGCAGCCCTTCCTGCTGTTTATAGGAGCTGTCGTGTTCTTCGTCGACGATGATCAGCCCAGGGTTACGCATGGGCGTAAACAGCGCAGAGCGGGTACCAATGATGATGTCTGCATCGCCATCGCGGGCTGCGATCCAAGTATCCAGGCGGTCCCGGTCGTTGACCGCTGAGTGCACCAAGGCAATACGTGCATTGAAGCGTTGTTCAAAGCGCAGCAGGGTTTGCGGCCCCAGGTTGATTTCAGGGATTAGCACCAGGGCCTGTTTGCCTGCTTCCAGCGCCCAGTGAATCAATTGCAGATACACTTCAGTCTTGCCGCTGCCTGTCACGCCCGCCAATAAAAAAGCATGGAAGTGGCCAAAGCCAGCCTTGATGGCCTCGAACGCGCTGCGTTGCTCGGGGTTAAGGGGGAGCTCTGGTTGCGCCAGCCAATGGGCATGCCGCTTGGCTGGGGCATGACCGCGTATTTCTATGGTAACCAGGCCCTTGGCTTCAAGTGCGTCCAGGGCATCCTTGGCCAAGCCCAGCCGTGGCAGTAGCGTGTGCGCCACGCCATGGGCATGCTGAGCCAGTACTGCGAAGGCCGCGCGTTGCCGGGGGGCTCTGGCCATTCGCGGGTCATCGGCGCGCGCCTGTGGGTGTACGCTCCAGAAGCGCTCCTGACGCGTTTCGGCAGGCTCTCCTTGGCGTAATAATGAAGGCAACGCCCAGGCCAGCGTATCGCCCAGGCTGTGCTGGTAATACTGGGCGGTCCACAGGCAAAGGCTGAACAGGCTTGCGGGGATGGGCGAAGTGTCATCCAGTAGGGCGGTGGCGGCCCTGAGCTTGTCCTTGGGCACGTCAGTGTGATCGGTTACCTCCACCAATACGCCGATGATTTCCCGCCGGCCGAACGGGACGCGCAGGCGCATCCCGGGCTTCAAAGCGGCGACCGGTGCCCCCACGGGTGCGCGGTAGTCGAACAGCCGGCGCAGCGGCGAAGGCAGGGCAAGGCGCAAAATGACATCGGGCACAGGGGCTTCCACGGCGGAGGGCAGAGCAGGCGATGAAGCCTATCATCTGGCCTGGGCAACGACCATCGGTAGCCCGCTGCGCTTGCGCTATGGCAGCGCTCTGGTAGTATGAGCAACCCAGTACGTGCGGTATCCGGCAATGGTGTCGGGTGGCGGCGCGACAACAGAGGAAATACCCATGAAGCCTGAAATCCATCCGAAATACGAGGCTATCGCGGCTACCTGCAGCTGCGGTAACGTCATCCAAACCCGTTCCACCTTGGCCAAGCCTTTGAGCCTCGACGTGTGCAACGAGTGCCACCCGTTCTATACCGGCAAGCAAAAAATGCTGGACACCGGTGGCCGTGTCGATCGCTTCAAGCAGCGCTTCGGCGTATTCGGCACCGCGAAAGCCAACTAAGGTTTTCGCTTTGGATAGCCGATTCGGCATGTCCAGGCTGATCAAGAAGGCGCCCCGAGTGGGCGCCTTTTTGTTGTCTGCGTTTTTCCTGGGTAGTGCTTGTGCCCAGTGCCCTTCGCCCCCACAGCTACCACCCGCCGCAATTGCCCGAGTGATAGATGGCGACACCCTGCGTTTGGCAGGCGGTAGAAGCATTCGGCTGATCGGGATCAATGCCCCAGAGGTCGCTAGCAAAGGTCGCCCTGCTCAGCCTTATGCCATGGCTGCAAAGCGCCGCCTGCAAGCGTTGATCGCCGCGGCCGGGGGCCATGTGATCCTTGTGCCTGGGGCGCAACCCACGGATCGCTATGGCCGATCGCTGGCCAATGCCTATACACCCAGTGGAGAAAACCTTGAAGCCCGGCTGCTGCAAGAGGGGCTGGCCTATCAAGTGGTGATACCACCCAATAACGCCTTGCGCCACTGCCATGCCCTTGCAGAACAAGGCGCGCGTTCAACGCAAGCTGGGCTGTGGAAAGGGTTCAAGGCCGCGCCTGCTGCTACGGTTAATCAGGCGGGTTTCCAGGTGATCAGTGGCACGCTATTAAAGGTAGAGGCTAACGGTGGTGGCGTGTGGCTGACCTTGCAGGGCGGGGTAGTGCTGCATGTGGCCAATGGTAGTCAACCTGAGTTCAGCGTCGAAGGCCTGAACAGGCTGCGCGGGCAGACGGTAGAAGCTCGGGGCTGGGTCGTGGACCGTAGCCGTCGGTCGGGCCGGCAAGCAGGTCGCGCCCGCTGGCTATTACCGCTCACGGCACCAGACATGCTACGGGTGGTGCCGTCTGAGGCCAAAGTCGTAGGTGCTACGCCTTGACAGGCGTGACTGGGTAGTCTTGTCGCGACTTTCCTTTCTGCGTATCCTCGGCGCTCCGAAAAGTTCAACAGTCAAGCGGAACGCCAACATGTCAGATCTGAAAACTGCCGCTCTCGAATACCATGCCCAACCGCGCCCTGGGAAACTGAGCGTCGAACTCACCAAGGCGACCGCTACCGCTCGCGACCTGTCGCTGGCCTACAGCCCAGGCGTTGCGGAGCCTGTACGGGAAATCGCGCGGGACGCCGAACTTGCCTACAAGTACACTGGCAAAGGCAACCTGGTAGCAGTGATCTCTGACGGCACCGCCATTCTTGGCCTGGGTAACCTTGGCCCCCTGGCATCCAAGCCCGTGATGGAAGGTAAGGGTGTACTGTTCAAGCGCTTTGCCGGCGTCGATGTATTCGACATCGAAGTAGACGCTGAAAGCCCCCAAGCCTTCATTGATACCGTCAAGCGTATTTCCATTACCTTCGGCGGCATCAACCTGGAAGACATCAAGGCACCAGAGTGCTTCGAGATCGAGCGCGCGCTGATCGAACAGTGTGACATCCCGGTGTTCCACGATGACCAGCACGGCACGGCGATCGTGACTGCCGCCGGCATGCTCAACGCGCTGGAAATCGCTGGCAAGCAGTTGGAAACCGCCAAGATCGTTTGCCTGGGTGCTGGCGCTGCCGCCATCTCCTGCATGAAGCTGCTGATCAGCATGGGTGCCAAGGTCGAGAACATCTATATGATCGACCGCACCGGCGTGATCCACTCCGGTCGTACCGACCTGAATCAGTACAAGTCTGTGTTCGCTCATGAAACCGACAAGCGCTCGCTGGCCGATGCGCTGGAAGGCGCCGACGTGTTTGTAGGCCTCTCCGGCCCGAACCTGCTGTCGGCGGAAGGCCTGAAAGCCATGGCCGCCAACCCGATCGTGTTCGCCTGCTCCAACCCGGACCCAGAAATCTCGCCAGAGCTGGCCCACGCTACCCGTAACGACGTGATCATGGCCACCGGCCGTTCGGACTACCCCAACCAGGTCAACAACGTGTTGGGTTTCCCGTTCATCTTCCGTGGTGCGTTGGACGTTCGCGCCAAGCGCATTAACGAAGAAATGAAGATTGCCGCCGCGTATGCGCTGCGTGACCTGGCCAAGCTGCCAGTGCCTCAGGACGTATGCGCAGCCTACGGTGTGGATAACTTGAGCTTTGGCCGCGAGTACATCATTCCAAAGCCATTGGACGCGCGCCTGCTTGACGTGGTCTCCGACGCCGTGGCCAAGGCCGCCATCGAAAGTGGTGTTGCAACCCTGCCGTACCCCGCCAACTACCCGCTCAAGAGCGTGGATGATGTGTTCAAGGGCTGATAGCTCTGAATAAAAAAACCGGCCCCCGCAAGGGCCGGTTTTTTATTGCCTCCTATCACCTGTAGGGGCGTGCGCCAGCTCGCGAAGATACGACACAGGCAACGAATGGCGGCTGTTCGCCAGCTTTGCTGGCTCCTACAGCAGGCGAAACCTCACCCTGTTATAGGAGCTGTTAGAAGAGGTCCATTGGCGCGGCTTCATCCGCTGGCAGCGGGCTGCCTGGCGCGGCACCGTTACCCAGCTCGTTGACCGAAGGCGGTGTGTCCTCGCTCTTGAACAGCTCGAAATACGCATTGGGCGTAGCGGGTGTAGCCGCGCGGCCGGTCACTGGGTCCACCCGCAGGCTGACGATCCCTTCGGGTTCCGCTTGCGTATGGGGCGGCTTGTCCTTCAGGGCCGCGCCCATGTAATCCATCCAGATAGGCAGCGATACGGTACCCCCGAACTCCTTATGGCCCAAGGTTTCAGGCTGATCGAAGCCGGTCCATACGGTGGTGATGTAGTCTGCGTTGTAACCGGAGAACCAGGCGTCCTTGGAATCGTTGGTGGTACCTGTTTTGCCCGCCAAATCTGGCCGGTTCAAAGCCAAGGCGCGGCGGCCGGTACCCTTCTTGATTACATCTTGCAGCATGCTGGTGAGGATGTAAGTTGTACGGCCATCGATGATCCGTTGCGCGAAAACCGGTGCGTTGGCAGCAGGCGCGGCGGTAGTGCCTGCCTGTACCTCATTGCCGGTAGCCGACGGAGCAACCGACGCTGGCGGCTCCGACGCTTCCTGCTCAGCGGTAGGCACCGTAGGCGCCGCTGCGGTGAACAGTACATCGCCATTACGGCTTTCGATTTTCTGAATCAGATAAGGCGCTACCTTGAAGCCACCATTGGCGAAGGCGCTCCAGCCTGTGGCGATCTCCATGGGCGTGAGCGTTGCCGTACCCAGTGCCAGGGACAGGTTGTGCGGAAGGTCCTGGCGGTTGAAGCCAAAGCGGGTGATGTAGTCGATGGTGTGCTGCACGCCCAGGCTTTGCAGTACACGGATGGACACCAGGTTGCGGGATTTATACAGCGCTTCACGCAGCCGGATAGGGCCCAGGAAGGTATTGGTGTCGTTCTTCGGGCGCCAGACCTTATCCACTGCTTCGTCCACGAACACGATAGGCGCGTCGTTGACCAGGCTGGCAGGGGTGTAGCCGCTGTCCAAGGCCGCACTATAAATGAAAGGCTTGAAGCTCGAGCCTGGCTGACGCTTGGCCTGCATGGCGCGGTTGTAGTTGCTTTGCTCAAAGGCAAAACCACCCACCAAGGCCTTGATGGCCCCATCGCGTGGGTCCAGCGACACCAGCGCGCTTTGGGCGGTGGGGACCTGACTGAATTTCAGGCTGCCGTCAGGCTGGCGCTGCACGCGCACCAGGTCGCCTACCTGAGCCACGTCTGCTGGTTGGCTCGGCGCTCGCCCTTGGCTGTTGGTATTAGTGAACGGCCTGGCCCATTTCATGGTGTCCCAAGGCACCAGCTCGGTTTTGTCGTCGCGGGTCAGTACGGTAAGCCCAGTTTTTTCCACGCGCGTAACGATCACAGGCTCCAAGGTATTAAACGGGCGCTGACGTTGCAATTCCGTTAGCCAGGCATCATGGGTTTTACCTGCAAGGCGCGATTCCGGTCCGCGGTAGCCGTGACGTTGATCGTAGGTCGTGAGCCCATCCAGTACGGCCTTATTGGCATGCTCCTGAAGCTGCGCAGGTACGGTGGTGGTCACCCGGAAGCCTTCGGTATACGCCTCGCTGCCATAACGCCCGACCATTTCGGCCCGGGCCATTTCCGCGATATAAGGCGCGTTCAGCTCAGGGGTAGGCACGTGGTAGCTGGCGTTGATCGGCTCGGCCAGGGCTGCCTGGTAGCTGGCTTCGTCAACCTTGCCGAGTTTGTACATGCGGCCAAGAATCCAGTCACGACGCTCCTTCGCTCTCGCCGGATTGGCCAGCGGGTTGAAGCGCGACGGTGCCTTGGGTAGGCCGGCGATCATTGCCATTTGGGCCAGGCTGCAGTCGCGAATGGATTTGCCGTAATACACCTGGGCCGCTGCTTCGATGCCGTAGGCACGGTTGCCCAAGTAGATTTTGTTTACATACAGCTCAAGGATTTCATCCTTGCTCAACTGCCGTTCGATTTGCAGCGCCAAGAGAATTTCATTGGTTTTGCGAGAGAAGCTGCGCTCGCTGCTGAGGAAGTAGTTCTTCGCTACCTGCATGGTGATGGTGCTGCCGCCGGTCTGGATATGGCCACTGCGCAGCAATTGGCTGGCGGCTCGTACCAGGCTGGATGGATCCACACCGTAGTGGTTTTCGAAATTATCGTCTTCAGCCGAAAGCAGCGCCTGGATGAAATGAGGCGGAATGTCGGAAAACTTGATAGGAGACCGGCGCATTTCGCCGAATTCTGCTATCAATTTGCCGTCGCTGCTGTAAACCCGCAAAGGAATTTGCAACTGAACGCTTTTGAGGGCCTCCACTGACGGCAGGCCAGGGCTAAGATAGAGATAGGCACCGCTCAGGCCGAGCAATAGCCCGCACACCACAGCGAGTATGGACCAGCAGAAAAACTTGAGCAGGCGGATCAAGGCTTTCGGATTTCCAGTAAGAATAAGGGCTTAGCCCCACAGGCGGGCTAAGGCAAAAAAGCGTTGGGCATTATAAGCATTTTGTAGTGGAGCGTCATTTGCGCTTCTGTCAAGACTGCTATTAAATGCCTTGTACCATAAACGGTCCGTAAGTCTCGGATAGTGCTAGGGAATCGGCAGTGCTAGGACTTTTCAGCAAGAAAGCGAACTCGCTTTTAGGGATCGACATCAGCTCCACTTCAGTCAAGCTACTGGAGCTGAGCCGCGCAGGCGACCGTTTCAAGGTAGAGTCGTACGCGGTGGAGCCCCTTCCGGCCAATGCCGTAGTGGAGAAAAACATCGCGGAGCTCGAAGGCGTAGGCAATGCCTTGTTACGAGTCGTGGCCAAGGCCAAGACCGCAACCCGTGGCGTCGCTCTGGCCGTATCCGGTTCAGCGGTGATCACCAAGTCCATTGAAATGGACGCTGGCATGACCGACGACGAGATGGAGAATCAGCTCAAGCTCGAAGCCGACCAGTACATTCCCTATCCTCTCGAAGAAGTGGCCATCGATTTCGAGGTCCAGGGCCCCTCCGCGCGCAACCCTGAGCGCGTGGAAGTGCTATTGGCGGCCTGCCGCAGGGAAAACGTCGAAGTGCGGGAGGCCGCGCTGGCGGTGGCCGGGCTCACTGCCCGGGTCGTGGATGTCGAGGCCTACGCCCTGGAAAGGGCATTTGGCCTGCTTGCCCCGCACATGACCAAGGGCGACCAGCCGCTCACGGTGGCCGTGGTCGACGTGGGCGCCACCATGACCACCCTTAGCGTTATTCACAACGGGCGCATCATTTATACCCGCGAACAGCTATTCGGTGGCCGCCAGCTTACCGAGGAAATTCAGCGTCGGTATGGCCTGAGCGTGGAAGAGGCGGGGCTGGCCAAGAAACAGGGCGGCCTTCCTGACGATTATGTGGCCGAGGTGCTTCAGCCGTTCCGCGAGGCAGTGGTGCAGCAGGTATCCCGGTCGTTGCAGTTCTTCTTTGCCGCCGGGCAATTCAACCAGGTCGATTACATCGTGCTCGCGGGTGGCACGGCGTCCTTGGCTGGGCTGGATCAGCTTATCCAGCAGCGCATCGGCACGCCAACCGTAGTCGCCAACCCTTTCGCCGACATGGCTCTGAACAGCAAGGTCAATGCCGGTGCGCTAGCCAGTGATGCTCCGGCGTTGATGATCGCGTGTGGGTTGGCGCTCAGGAGCTTTGATTAATGGCTCGGATCAACCTGCTGCCTTGGCGTGACCAGCAGCGCGAAGAACGCAAGAAGCAATTTCTGCTGCTGTTGGCGGCAGTGGTGCTGTTCTGTGGCGGTGTGATTTTCCTGGCCGATCAATACATCAAAGGCGAGATCAACCAACAGAACGCGCGCAATGCCTACCTGCAAACCCAGAACACCAACCTGGATCAACGTATCAAGGCCATCAGCGAACTGAAAACGCGGCGCAAACAATTGCTGGCAAGGATGCGTATCATCCAGGACCTGCAAGGCAACCGGCCCATCATTGGCCGGGTGTTCGACCAATTGGCCCGTACCCTGCCGGACGGCGTTTATTTTTCCGAAGTGAAAATGACCGGCAAGCAGATAGATATCACCGGGGCGGCCGAATCCAACAACCGGGTATCGGACCTGATGCGTAGCCTTGATGCCTCCCCCTGGCTCGAAGCGCCCACCTTGACCGAGGTCAAAGCCAAGACAGACGCCGAAACCGATCAGACCAACCTGTTCCAGTTGTCCGTGCGGCAAACCGCGCCTTCGGTGGAGGAGGACGATAAATGAACATGGCGGGATGGCTGGACAGCCTGCGCAAGGTTGAGCTGAGCGAGCTGGATTTCAACAACGTAGGCTCATGGCCCGCCGCGGCGAAAGGCGTGGCCGCTGTTGTGCTGGGGCTGGTGCTGCTCGGGTTGGGATATTACTTTCATATCCAAGACCTGGAAGACGACCTGAACGCCCAGGTCGCTCAAGAGCAAACCCTACGCGAGCAATACGCGACCAAGGCGTTCCAGGCAGCCAACCTGGAGGCCTACACGGCCCAAATGAAGGAAATGGAAACCTCGTTCGGGGCTATGCTTCGGCAACTGCCTAGCGACACCGAGGTGCCAGGCCTGCTTGAGGATATAACCCGTACCGGGCTTGGAGCGGGGCTGGAATTCGAAGAGATCAAGCTGCTGCCAGAAACCGCGCAACAGTTTTATATCGAGCTGCCGATTCAGATCACGGTCACGGGCAACTACCATGACCTGGCGACCTTCGTCAGTGGCGTGGCCAGTTTGCCGCGCATCGTTACCTTGCATGATTTCGACGTCAAACCCGCCAGTGAAGACAGCACCTCGGAGCTGCGCATGCAGATCCTGGCCAAAACCTATCGGTATAACGACAAGGGGCTGGCGCAATGAAGGCATGGCTTAACCCTGGCTTGTTGTTGGCGCTGCTGGCCCTGTCAGGTTGCGGTGGCTCGAATGACTACTCAGACATCGATGCCTTTTTGAAGGAGGTAAACGACAAGCCCAAGGGTACTATCGAGCCTATTCCCCGGTTCCAGGCCTACCAGGCATTCACCTACCAGGCTTCGGACCTTCGCAGCCCGTTCCAGCCACCCATCCGGGTCGAGCGCGCCGCGCGGGAGAAAGGCCGTAAAGACGTACACCCCGATCCGAATCGGGTGAAGCAGTTCCTCGAAGGCTTCAATATCGAGGATTTCGAAATGGTCGGCATCCTGGCCAACATGTCAGGCAAGTTCGCCTTGATGAAGGGCGGCGGTGGAGTTCATCGGGTTAAGGTAGGTGACTACATTGGCCAGAACGAAGGCAAGATCATTGCCATCAGCGACACAGAAGTCGATGTCGTGGAGCTGGTTCCGGACGGCGAGGGTGGATGGCTTGAACGGCCACGCGCTATCTTGCTGAAAGAACCCTCCTGACGGGTCGGTCAAGCATGCTCAGTGGAACCAAACAATGAACAGGATTTTCTCCGCCCTTGGCCTCGCGCTGGTCGCGTTGCTGGTGTCGCCGGCGCTACTGGCGGCAACGCTCAAATCCCTTGACGTAGCGGCGTTGCCGGGCGACCGCATCGAGCTCAAGCTGTCGTTCGATAGCCCCATGACCGCACCCAAGGGCTACACCACTGACGATCCGGCGCGCATTGCTTTGGATTTCCCGGGCGTTATCACCCAGGTGGCCAACCGCAACCGGGACTTGGGGGTGGGTAATGCTCGTAGCTTGGCATTGATTGAAGCCAAGGACCGTACTCGTCTGATCGTCAACCTCACCACGCTGGTGCCTTACAGCACTCGGGTGGAAGGCAACAACGTGTTCGTACTGGTAGGCCAGGGCGCCAATGCCGTTCAGGCATCAAGCCCCAGCCCGGCACCCGCGCCCCGCGCCCAGGCACCCACCGCACGTGCTCCGACCGCTGCGCGGCCCATGACGCCAGCTGGGCGGGCCATTCGTAATGTGGATTTCCAGCGCGGCCCCTTGGGTGAGGGCAATGTGGTCATTGAACTAAGCGATCCCTCGGTAAGCCCGGATGTAAAAGAGCAGGGCGGTCAGATCATCGTAACCTTCGCAAAAACCGCGCTACCAGATGCGTTACGTCTTCGCCTGGATGTGAAGGATTTCGCTACGCCTGTGCAATTCGTGAACTCCACGGTCTCGGGCGACGCCGCCACGGTGACCATCGAGCCCACAGGTGCCTTCGATTACTCGGCTTACCAGGCGGAGAATAAGCTCACCCTTAGCGTGCGCCCGCTTACCAACGAAGACCTGCAGCGGCGTAACGCTGACCGTAATGTGTATACCGGTGAAAAGCTTTCCCTGAATTTCCAAGACATCGACGTGCGCTCGGTACTACAGTTGATCGCAGACTTCACCAACCTCAACCTGGTGGCCAGCGATACGGTGCAGGGCGGTATCACCCTGCGCCTGCAAAATGTGCCCTGGGACCAGGCACTGGACCTGGTACTCAAAACCAAGGGCCTGGACAAACGCAAGGTAGGCAACGTGTTGCTGGTAGCCCCGGCCGATGAAATCGCCGCCCGCGAACGTCAGGAGCTGGAATCCCAGAAGCAGCTTCAAGAGTTGGCGCCACTACGCCGGGATTTGATCCAGGTGAACTACGCCAAGGCCGCGGACATCGCCAAGCTGTTCCAGTCGGTGACTGGCTCCAAGGATAATGCCGACGCCCGTGGCTCGATCACGGTGGACGACCGCACCAACAGCATTATCGCCTACCAGACCCAGGACAGCCTTGATGAGCTGCGGCGTATCGTGGCTCAGTTGGACATTCCCGTGCGCCAGGTCATGATCGAGGCGCGCATCGTGGAGGCCAACGTAGGCTATGACAAGGCCTTGGGCGTGCGCTGGGGCGGTACCTCCCGTGGCCATGGCAATACCACCATCTACGGGCTGGATAACAACGGTGACGAAGCAGGCAATACCGGCGCGGATGTGGGGACCAACGTGCCCTTCGTGGACCTGGGCGCCGCCGACGCCACCTCAGGTATTGGTCTGGGCTTCGTGACCAGCAATACCCTGATCGACCTTGAACTTAGCGCGATGGAAAGCACCGGCAACGGCGAGGTGGTGTCCCAGCCCAAGGTGGTCACCTCCGACAAGGAAACCGCCAAGATCCTCAAAGGCACGGAGATCCCCTATCAGGAATCCAGCTCCAGCGGCGCGACGACCGTGTCCTTCAAGGAGGCCGCGCTGTCCTTGGAAGTGACCCCACAGATTACGCCAGACAATCGCATTATCATGGAAGTGAAGGTCAACAAGGACGAACCCAACTATCTCAATGAAGTGTTGGGTGTACCGCCGATCGACAAGAACGAAGTCAATGCCAAGGTCTTGGTCAACGATGGTGAAACCATCGTGATCGGCGGCGTGTTTTCCAACAACCAGACCAAAACCACCAGCAAGGTGCCGTTTTTGGGTGACGTGCCCTATGTGGGCCGCCTGTTCCGCCGCGATGTGGTCGCTGAAAGCAAATCCGAGCTGCTGGTCTTCCTGACTCCGCGTATCATGAACAACCAGGCGACTGCTGTGAGTCATTGATTCTGTGCGAAATCTGATACTCGTTGGGCCGATGGGCGCTGGCAAAAGCACCATCGGCCGTTTGCTGGCTAAAGAGTTGCGTTTACCCTTCCGGGATTCCGACAAGGAAATCGAAACACGCTGCGGCGCTAACATTCCATGGATCTTCGATCGCGAAGGCGAGTTGGGTTTCCGTGAGCGTGAGCAAGCCATGCTGGCGGAGCTTTGCGCCTGCGATGGGTTGGTACTGGCCACTGGTGGTGGCGCGGTAATGCGCGAAGCCAACCGGCGGATCCTCCACGCCGGTGGCAGGGTGGTGTATCTTCATGCCTCCGTGGAGCAGCAAGTGGGGCGCACCGCGCGTGACCGCAACCGGCCGCTGTTGCGCACCGCCAACCCGGAGGCCACCTTGCGCGCCTTGCTTGAGGTACGTGACCCGCTGTATCGAGAGATCGCAGACCTGGTGGTCAGGACGGACGAGCGGCCGCCGCGCATGGTAGTAATGGACATCCTCGACCGGCTAAGGCACCTGCCACCCCGGTAAACTTCGGCAATTTGACCAACGGCCCTGTGCCTGGACTGGCGAAACCATGCAAACACTCAAGGTCGAACTGGCTGAACGCAGCTATCCGATCCATATTGGCGAAAACCTGCTCAGCGACCCCCGGCTGCTGCAGCCCTACCTGGCGGGCCGTCAGGTAGCAGTGGTCACTAACGAAACCGTCGCGCCGCTGTATCTGGAGCAACTGAGTCAGGCCCTGGAAGGGCGTTCAGTGCTGCCTATAGTACTGCCCGACGGCGAAGCCCATAAAAACTGGGAAACCCTCCAGCTGATTTTCGATGCGCTGTTGGAAGCCAGGCATGACCGCCGTACCACGGTGATCGCCCTGGGCGGGGGCGTGGTAGGTGACATGGCCGGGTTTGCCGCTGCCTGTTATCAGCGCGGGGTGGACTTTATCCAAGTGCCTACTACCTTGCTGTCCCAGGTGGACTCTTCCGTGGGTGGAAAAACCGGCATCAATCATCCTCTGGGTAAGAACATGGTGGGGGCGTTCTACCAGCCCAAGGCCGTGCTGATCGATACCGCTACCTTACGCACCCTCCCTCAGCGAGAGTTGTCCGCGGGCATGGCTGAGGTCATCAAATATGGGCTGATCTGTGATGAGCCCTTCCTGACCTGGCTTGAGGCCAATATGGAAGCGCTCATGGCGCTGGAGCAAACGGCCTTGACCGAGGCCATCCGCCGCTCTTGCGCCGCCAAGGCGGTGGTAGTCAACGCAGATGAGCGTGAAGCCGGCGTGCGCGCCACGCTGAACCTGGGGCATACCTTCGGTCACGCCATCGAAACCCAGATGGGGTATGGTGTGTGGCTGCATGGCGAGGCCGTGGCGGCGGGCACGGCCATGGCACTGGAAATGTCCAGGCGCCTGGGCTGGCTCGACAGCGCCCAGCGTGACCGTGGTATCAGCCTTATGCTGCGGGCAGGCTTACCCGTGGTACCGCCCGCTGAGATGGGCCCGGGTGACTTTCTGCGGCACATGGCCGTCGACAAAAAAGTCGTTGATGGCCGCATGCGCTTGGTATTGCTGCGCCAGCTAGGCGAAGCCGTGGTTACCGATGACTACGCCCCCCAGACACTCCAGGCCACGCTAACGGCGGATTACCGCGGTATCGTGGATCAGCTTCGAGGTTAACGAGAGTTCGATGACAAGTCTGCATGCCGACGAGGCCTTCCTCGGCCACTACCAGTTGGAACACGACCCTTTCGCCGCTCGGGTGCCGGGGTTCAAGTTTTTCCCCGCCCAGCGCAAGCCGGTCCTTGGTCAACTACACCATATGGCCCGTTACAGCCAGCTGATGCTGGTAGTCACGGGCCCTAATGGAAGTGGTAAAACCCTGCTGCGCCAGGCGTTGGTCGCCAGTACCAACAAACAGTCGGTGATGAGCGTAGTGGTATCGGCGCGTGGAGCAGGCGAGGCCGCCAGTGTGCTGGGTCAAGTCACCCAGGGCGTGAGCGCCAACGAGGCCTCCATTGGCAGCATCCTGTCGCGCGTAGTGCAGTTAGGCCTGACCGGTCAGGAAGTCTACCTGCTGGTGGATGACGCGGAACAACTCGACGAATCGGCGCTCGAAGCCCTACTGGAACTGGCCGCGGGGCTGTCCGAAGGGCGGCCGCATGTTTTCCTGTTCGGCGAGCCATCACTGATCGCAGGCCTCGATCAGCTGGAAGTTGGTCCCGAGCGTTACCACATCATCGAGTTGCAGCCGTACACACTCGAAGAAACTCGCGAATACCTGGCACAGCGCCTGGAAGGCGCTGGCAAGGGCATCGCATTGTTCAGTAACGAGCAAATCGCGGACATTCATGAGTCTTCCGCTGGCTGGCCTGGGCCTATCAACCAGGTCGCGCGGGATTCCATGATCGAGGCAATGATCGCCAGTCGCTCCGCTGGTAAGCGCCCTTCCATAGGATTGAAAATGCCTAAGAAATACCTGCTGGCCCTCTCCGCCGTAGTGGCGATAGTAGTGGCCGCCGCCGGCTTGCTGTCGGGCCATAACAAGGCCCCGAGCCCTGCCAGCGAACAAGCCCAATTGCCCTTGGGTGAAGGCCAGCCTGGCGGCGCTCAGCCGAACCAGGACGGTAACCCTGCCATTGAGTTCGCCGGTAACTCCAAACCCTTGCCCATGAATGGCCAGCCTGTGGAGCGTGAGCCCCTGGCCTCCGCCGCTGGCGGCGAGGACGACGATGGCGCGCCATCGGTTGGCGAAAATACCGGGGCTGGCCAGCCGCCCATGGTCACCACCAGTGCGCCACCAGCCGGTGCTGCCCCTGGCCCAGCCGTGACTCCCGTACCTGTTCCTACACCCGCGCCCCAACCCAGCGAGCCAGTTGCCGCCAGTAAGCCTGCGCCAGCCAAACCTGCTCCGTCGCAGCAATTGGCCTTGGCCAACAAGCCGCCTGCGCCTGCAAAGCCGGTCGAAAAGCCTTTGGATAAACCCACCTCGGGCAAGCTGGGTGCCAGCTGGTACACCGCCCAGGCACCAGGCAATTATGTGGTGCAGATCTTCGGCACCAGTTCCGAGAGCGCGGCGCAGTCCTATGTGCGGGAGCAGGGCGGCGAGTACCGTTACTTCAAAAAAAACCTGCAAGGCAAGCCGCTGTTCGTCGTGACCTACGGTAGTTTTGCCAACCGCGCCGCTGCGGTAGCCGCGATCAAGAACTTGCCAGCGAAGGTCCAGGCTGGTAAACCTTGGCCTAGAACTGTCGCCAGCGTCCAACAAGAGCTAGCCTCAGCCCACTGAGGGCCCGGTGGCGATACCCTCGCCACGCCTGATGTTCCCCGAGTCGATTGCACTAGCCCGCGGCGTACCACGCAGCGGGCTTTCGTGCCCCCGCCAAAGAGCTCGCAGGCCACAAGCCCCTGTCGCGTGCCAACAATTCATTGACTCGTATAGCCTGGCTACATCATAAAGGCTTCTTATTTCCTCCATAATCGCGACATCAAAATATATTTGTTCGTCATCTGCGTTTGTGGCACACGGTACCGCTGTGTACAATGACTGCCCTTTTGCCGCCGCAAAGCTGACGTTCGTTCGGCGTGGATGGTAAGCGGTTGAATTAAAAAGAGCATTTGCCTCTGTGAGAGGCAAGCCTGGTGAGAAAGTGTCTATGAAAACAGGTCTGTACCAACCCGACGAATTCAAGGACAACTGCGGCTTTGGCCTGATTGCCCATATGGCGGGCGAGCCTAGCCACAACCTGTTGCAAACGGCCATCGAGGCCCTAACCTGCATGACCCACCGGGGCGGCATCAACGCCGACGGTAAAACCGGTGACGGCTGCGGCTTGCTGATGCAGAAGCCTGATCAGTTCCTGCGTGCTGTTGCCAAAGCCGAGTTTGGCGCGGACTTGCCCCGGCAATACGCCGTGGGCATGGTGTTCCTGAACCAGAACGACGCCCGCGCTGATGCAGCCCGCGAACACATGAACCGTGAGATTCTCGCGGCGGGCCTGCAATTGGTCGGCTGGCGCCAAGTGCCTGTCAACACCAGCGTACTGGGCCGCCTGGCCTTGGAGCGGCTGCCGAAAATCGAGCAAGTGTTCGTGGGTGGCGAAGGCTTGAGCGACCAGGAATTCGCCATCAAGCTGTTCAGCGCCCGCCGCCGTTCTTCGGTGGCCAACGCGGAAGACACCGACCACTACATCTGCAGCTTTTCCCAGAAGACCATCATCTATAAAGGCCTGATGATGCCCGCGGACCTCGCGGCCTTCTTCCCAGACCTGAGTGACGAGCGCCTGCAAACCGCCATTTGCGTTTTCCACCAGCGCTTCTCTACCAATACCCTACCCAAGTGGCCGCTGGCTCAGCCATTCCGGTTCCTGGCCCACAACGGCGAAATCAACACCATCACGGGTAACCGCAACTGGGCCCAGGCCCGCCGCGCCAAGTTCGCCAACGAGCTGATTCCTGATTTGGATGAGTTAGGCCCTTTGGTAAACCGGGTAGGCTCGGACTCTTCCAGCATGGACAACATGCTCGAACTGATGGTGACCGGTGGCATCGACCTGTTCCGGGGCGTGCGTATGCTGATCCCGCCAGCCTGGCAGAACGTCGAAACCATGGACCCGGATCTACGTGCGTTCTACGAATTCAACTCTATGCACATGGAGCCCTGGGATGGCCCTGCCGGCGTAGTGATGACCGAAGGCCGCCACGCGGTGTGCCTGCTGGACCGCAACGGCCTGCGCCCGGCACGCTGGGTAACTACCCGCAATGGTTACATCACGTTGGCCTCGGAAATCGGCGTGTGGAATTACAAGCCAGAGGACGTAATCGCCAAGGGCCGCGTAGGGCCAGGGCAGATCTTCGCCGTGGACACCGAAACCGGGCAGATTCTCGATACCAACGCCATTGATGACCGTCTCAAGTCTCGCCACCCGTATAAGCAGTGGCTGCGCAAGCACGCGCTGCGTATTCAGGCGAAAATGGACGACCACGACCACGGTTCGGATTTCTACGACAGTGACCACCTCAAGCAGTACATGAAAATGTACCAGGTCACTTTCGAAGAGCGTGACCAGGTACTGCGCCCCTTGGGCGAGCAGGGCTACGAGGCTGTGGGTTCCATGGGTGATGACACGCCCATGGCCGTGCTGTCTCAGCGCGTGCGCACGCCTTACGATTACTTCCGCCAGCAATTCGCCCAGGTGACCAACCCGCCGATCGATCCGCTGCGCGAAGCCATCGTGATGTCCCTGGAAATCTGCCTGGGCGCCGAGCGCAACATCTTCCAAGAGTCGCCCGAGCATGCCTCGCGGGTGATTCTTAGCTCGCCGGTCATCTCGCCCGCCAAATGGCGCGCCTTGATGAACCTGGATCGCCCTGGGTTCGAGCGACAGCTGATCGACCTTAACTACGACGAAAGCCTGGGGCTGGAAGCGGCCATCCAGAACATCGCCGATCAGGCAGAAGAGGCCGTGCGCGGCGGCAAGACCCTGATCGTACTCAGTGATCGCGCCATCGCGCCAGGCAAGTTGCCGGCCCATGCCGCCATGGCCGTGGGGGCGGTACACCACCGTCTGGTAGAAAAAGGCCTGCGCTGCGACAGCAACATCCTGGTAGAAACCGCGACAGCGCGCGACCCCCATCACTTTGCCGTATTGATTGGCTTCGGTGCTTCGGCGGTATATCCCTTCCTGGCCTATGAAGTACTAGGGGATCTGATCCGCACCGGTGAGGTGCTGGGCGACCTGTTCGAGGTGTTCAAGAACTACCGCAAGGGCATCACCAAGGGGCTGTTGAAGATCCTCTCGAAAATGGGCATTTCCACCATTGCTTCCTACCGTGGCGCGCAGTTGTTCGAAGCCATTGGCCTGGCCGATGACGTGACCGCGCTGTGCTTCCGTGGTGTGGCCAGCCGCATCAAGGGTGCCCGCTTCAGTGACCTGGAGGCCGAACAGAAGGCCCTGGCCGCCGAGGCGTGGAGCCCGCGCAAGGCCATTCAGCAAGGCGGGCTGCTGAAGTTCGTGTACGGCGGTGAATATCACGCCTACAACCCGGACGTGGTCAATTCGTTACAGGCCGCGGTGCAACAGGGCGACTTTGCCAAGTTCAAGGAATACACCGCCATCGTGGATAACCGCCCGGTGTCCATGCTGCGTGACCTGCTAAAAGTGCGCGAAGCCGAGCAGCCGCTGGCGCTGAGTGAAGTAGAGCCACTGCAGGCAATTCTCAGCCGCTTCGACTCGGCGGGTATTTCCCTTGGCGCGCTTTCTCCAGAAGCGCACGAAGCCCTGGCCGAAGCCATGAACCGCCTGGGCGCGCGCTCCAACTCCGGCGAAGGCGGTGAAGACCCGGCTCGCTACGGTACCGTTCGCAGCTCCAAGATCAAGCAAGTGGCCACGGGCCGCTTTGGCGTGACGCCTGAATACCTGGTAAACGCTGAGGTGTTGCAGATCAAGGTTGCCCAAGGCGCCAAGCCCGGCGAAGGCGGCCAGCTGCCAGGGGGCAAGGTTAACGGCCTGATCGCCAAGCTGCGTTACGCGGTGCCTGGAGTGACGCTGATTTCCCCACCGCCACACCATGACATCTACTCCATCGAGGACTTGTCGCAGCTGATCTTCGACCTCAAGCAGGTTAACCCCGCCGCCCTGGTGTCGGTCAAGCTGGTGTCCGAAGCCGGGGTGGGCACTATTGCCGCCGGCGTGGCCAAGGCCTATGCGGACCTGATCACGATCTCCGGTTATGACGGCGGCACCGGCGCCTCGCCACTTACGTCTATTAAATACGCGGGCAGCCCTTGGGAGCTGGGCCTGGCTGAAACCCACCAGACCCTGCGTGGCAATGACCTGCGCGGCAAGGTGCGGGTGCAAACCGACGGCGGCCTTAAAACTGGACTGGACGTCATCAAGGCCGCGATCCTTGGCGCCGAAAGCTTTGGCTTCGGTACTGCGCCCATGATCGCCCTTGGCTGCAAATACCTGCGCATCTGCCACTTGAACAACTGCGCCACCGGCGTGGCCACCCAGAACGCAAAACTGCGCAAGGACCACTACATCGGTACCGTGGACATGGTGGTGAATTTCTTCACCTTCGTGGCCGAGGAAACCCGCGAGTGGCTGGCGCGGCTTGGGGTACGCAGCCTGGGTGAGTTGATCGGGCGCACCGATCTGCTGGACGTACTGCCTGGCGAAACCGCCAAGCAGGCCCATTTGGACCTTACGCCCTTGTTGGGCAGTGATCAGGTGCCTGCAGACAAGCCGCAATTCTGCGAAGCCGAGCGCAACCTGCCCTTCGACAAGGGCCTGCTGGCGGAGAAAATGGTGGACCTGGCCCTGGCTGGGCTCGAAGCCCGCACCGGTGGCGAGTTCGCCATGGACCTGTGCAACTGTGACCGCTCCATCGGTGCCCGGGTGTCTGGTGAAATCGCCAAGCGCTACGGCAACCAAGGCATGAGCGACGCGCCCGTGACCTTCCGCTTCAACGGTACGGCGGGGCAAAGCTTCGGGGTATGGAACGCCGGTGGCTTGAACATGTACCTCGAAGGCGATGCCAACGACTACGTGGGCAAAGGCATGACAGGCGGCAAGCTGGTCATCGTTCCGCCCAGGGGTAGCCCGTTCAAGACCCAGGACAGCGCCATTATCGGCAACACCTGCCTGTACGGTGCCACTGGCGGCAAGCTATTCGCTACTGGCACCGCGGGCGAGCGTTTCGCCGTGCGCAACTCCGGCGCCCATACCGTGGTAGAAGGCACGGGCGACCATTGCTGCGAATACATGACCGGCGGCTTTGTGTGTGTGCTCGGCAAAACCGGGTACAACTTCGGCTCTGGCATGACCGGTGGCTTTGCCTACGTGCTTGACCAGGACAACACCTTCGTTGACCGGGTAAACCACGAGCTGGTGGAGATCCAGCGCATCAGCGGGGAAGCCATGGAGGCCTACCGTAGCCATCTGGAAGGCGTGCTAGCTGAATATGTAGCAGAAACCGACAGCGAGTGGGGCCGCAACCTGTGGGAGAACCTGGACGATTATTTGCGGCGCTTCTGGCTGGTCAAGCCAAAGGCGGCCAGCTTGAAGTCGCTGTTGTCCAGCACCATTGCCAGCCCGCAATAAGAGCCCTGGCGGGCAAGCTTCAAGCGATAAGCTTTAAGCTGCCCGCGGTAACCGAGAATTTGCTTGCAGCTTGAAGTTTGCGCTTGAAGCTGCGCCGAGAGGCGCCACATGTCCGAACGCTTGAGTAACGACTTTCAGTTCATTGATGTAGGCCGTAAAGACCCGAAGAAGAAAACCCTGCGCCTGCGCAAAAAGGGTTTCGTGGAAATTTACGAACCGCTTAAGCCGCAACAGGCGGGGGAGCAATCCCACCGTTGCCTGGGGTGCGGTAACCCCTATTGTGAATGGAAGTGCCCTGTGCACAACTACATCCCCAACTGGCTCAAACTGGTGTCCGAGGGCAACATCCTGGCGGCCGCCGAGCTGGCTCACCAGACCAACACGCTGCCGGAAGTGTGCGGCCGTGTGTGCCCTCAAGATCGCCTGTGCGAAGGCGCCTGTACCCTTAACGATGGCTTTGGCGCCGTGACCATTGGCTCGGTCGAGAAATACATCGCTGACACCGCGTTCGCCATGGGTTGGCGCCCGGACATGTCCAAGGTCAAACCCACCGGCAAGCGGGTCGCGATCATTGGTGCAGGCCCGGCTGGCCTAGGTTGCGCGGACGTATTGGTACGCGGTGGGGTAACGCCAGTGGTGTTCGACCGCAACCCTGAAATTGGCGGCTTGCTGACGTTCGGCATTCCGGAGTTCAAGCTGGAAAAAAGCGTGCTGAGTAATCGCCGGGAGATTTTCACCGGCATGGGGATCGAGTTCCGCCTCAATACCGAAGTGGGCACCCACATCACCATGGAGCAGCTGCTGGCCGAGTACGACGCCGTATTCATGGGTATGGGAACCTACACCTATATGAAGGGCGGCTTCCCTGGCGAAGACCTGCCGGGTGTACACGACGCGCTGGATTTCCTGATCGCTAACGTCAACCGTAACCTGGGTTTTGAAAAGGCCCCGGAAGACTTTATCGACATGAAAGGCAAGCGGGTGGTGGTGTTGGGCGGCGGCGATACCGCCATGGACTGCAACCGCACCTCCATTCGCCAGGGGGCGCAATCGGTCACCTGCGCCTACCGCCGCGATGAAGCCAACATGCCCGGTTCGCGCCGCGAAGTGAAAAACGCCAAAGAGGAGGGGGTGAAGTTTCTGTATAACCGCCAGCCTATCGCCATCGTGGGCGAAGACAAGGTCGAAGGCGTGAAGGTGGTGGAAACCCGTCTGGGTGAACCTGACGCCCGAGGCCGGCGCAGCCCTGAGCCCATCCCCGGCTCCGAGCAGATCCTGCCCGCCGACGCGGTGGTCATTGCGTTTGGTTTCCGCCCGAGCCCGGCCGAGTGGTTCGAGGATCACAGCATCGAGCTTGATAGCCAGGGGCGCGTGGTGGCGCCCGAGCAAGGTGGCCTATTCCGCCATCAGACCAGCCATCCGAAGATCTTTGCTGGCGGCGACATGGTGCGCGGTTCGGATTTGGTGGTAACGGCTATCTACGAGGGCCGCACCGCCGCCGAAGGCATCATGGATTATCTGCAGCTGTAACCTCCGCCTCAGCTCGCCAAATCAAGGCGATAGATAAAAGGCACGGTGCTACGCCGTGCCTTTTATCTTGGTGTCTGAGAAAATGCCCCCACTCTTTTCCCGGATGCTCCCATGACTGCCCTGAAGAACGACCGTTTCCTGCGTGCCCTGCTCAAGCAGCCGGTAGACGTAACGCCCGTGTGGATGATGCGTCAGGCTGGCCGCTACTTACCTGAGTACCGTGCCAGCCGCGCCAAGGCCGGTGACTTTATGAGCCTGTGCAAGAACCCGGCGTTCGCCTGCGAAGTCACCCTGCAACCTTTAGAGCGTTACCCGCTGGATGCGGCCATTTTGTTTTCGGACATCCTCACCATTCCCGATGCCATGGGCCAGGGCCTGTACTTTGAAACCGGCGAAGGCCCGCGTTTTCGCAAGGTCATTAATACGGTAGCGGATATCGATGCGTTGCCGATCCCGGACCCCCATCAGGACCTGGGTTATGTAATGGATGCGGTGAGCACCATACGTTCTGCGTTGAATGGCCGGGTGCCCCTGATCGGCTTCTCGGGCAGCCCTTGGACGCTGGCCACCTATATGGTTGAAGGCGGCTCGTCGAAGGACTTCCGTAAAACCAAGGCCATGCTCTACGACCAGCCCGAGGCCATGCACCGGCTGCTCGACAAGCTCGCCCAGGCCGTCACGGCCTACTTGAACGGGCAAATCAAGGCCGGTGCCCAAGCGGTACAGATCTTCGATACCTGGGGCGGCAACCTGTCCGCGGCGGCATACCAGACCTTCTCGCTGGCGTATATGAAGCAGATCGTTAACGGCCTGATTCGCGAGCACGAAGGGCAGAAGGTACCGGTAATTCTGTTCACCAAGAACGGTGGCCAGTGGCTGGAATCCATTGCTGAGGCGGGTGCTGATGCCTTGGGCCTGGACTGGACCTGTGACATTGGCCAGGCGCGCCAGCGCGTAGGCGGCCAGGTTGCCCTGCAAGGGAACATGGACCCTTCCGTGCTCTATGCCAAGCCTGCGGCCATCCGTGAGGAAGTGGGGCGTATCTTGGCCAGCTACGGCCATGGCACCGGGCATGTATTCAACCTGGGTCATGGGATCACCCCGGAAGTAGACCCTGCCCACGCCGGGGCCTTTATCGAAGCGGTGCATGAGCTATCGGCCCAATACCATCGCCAGGCTTAAGCTTGGCTTCAGCCGTGGGCGTTAGGCTGGTTGCATTCGATAAGCCAACAGGAGAAACGCCCATGAAAGCCTTGATCACTGCCGCTTGCCTTGTTTCGTTGATGTCCGCCAGCGCCTTCGCCGCTTATACCGGCCCAAACGCGGGCCCAGCGCAGGGCGGGGCGCCTCAGCAGGTCGAAACCGTGAAAGCCGCGCTCAGCGCTGCCGATGACGCGCCTGTCACCCTTGAAGGGCAAATCACCAAGCGGATCGAGAAAGACAACTACGAGTTCACTGACGGCAAGGACACCATTCGTGTGGAGATCGACCACGACAAATGGCCTGCCGGTGTTGAAGTGAGCGACAAGCAGCGTGTGCGTCTCATGGGCGAAGTCGACCGCGATTCCAATGGCGTGGAGGTGGACGTAGACCGAATCCAAGTACTCAAGTAAACACCAAGCCCGGTTACGGGTAGGAGTGAGCGCAGCTCGCGAAAACGGTGGAACGGCTAATAAACTGTCCACCTATTCGCCAGCTTCGCTGGCTCCTACAGTGCCAGGCGCTGCTTTACGTAGGCTTTTTGTTTCCGGGCAATACTGGCAGCCGTGCGAGCTTTACGGCAACAGCCAAGGCAATGATCAGCAAGGTGCCGATAAACGCACCGATGCCGTTCCAGCCCCCGTAGTGCCACGCCACTCCACCTAGAGTCCCCGCCAGGCTTGAGCCCAAGTAATAGCTGAACAGATACAGCGACGATGCCTGGCCTTTGGCATAGGTTGCCCGGCGGCCGATCCAACTACTGGCCACCGAATGCGCCCCGAAAAACCCGAAGGTAAAGACCAGCATTCCGAACAGGATCAGGCCCAGCGGCGGCAGCAGAGTCAATACCAGGCCTACCAGCATCACAGCAATCGCCACCCAGAACATCTTGCGTCGGCCGTATTTATCCGCCAATGCACCCACCTGCGCCGAGCTGTAAATGCCTGCGAGGTAAACCACCGAGAGCAAGCCCACTAGGGCTTGGCTCAAGTGGTAAGGGTCTGCCAACAGGCGGTAGCCAATGTAATTGAAGAGCGTAACAAACCCGCCCATTAGCAGAAAGGCTTCCAGAAACAGCCAAGGCAACCCGGCATCCTTGAAGTGAACAGTGAACCCGTCCAGCAAGCTGCGGGGGTTAAGGGTGCGGCTGCTGAAATTGCGCGAAGGCGGAAGCACTTTCAAAAAGATGACTGCCGCCCCCAATGCCAGCACACCTATTACCAGGGTTGCCGTATGCCAGCTTACATAATCGATCAGTACCCCAAGGATCAACCGCCCCGACATCCCGCCAATGGCATTGCCGCCAATGTATAGCCCCATGGCCAAGCCAATATGTTCAGGGTGGATCTCCTCACTGAGGTAGGTCATTGCCACGGCGGCAACGCCGCTCAGCGATAGCCCTAAGAACGCGCGCATTAGTAAAATGGCAGGCCAGTTAGGCATTAAAGCGCTTGCGAGAGTGAAAAATGCCGCGCTGAACAACGCTGTGACCATCACCGGCTTACGGCCAACCCGGTCTGAGATGGGCCCGGTAATCAGTAGCCCAATAGCCAGCATCGCCGTGGATACCGACAGAACAAGGCTGCTTTGTGCCGCGTTGATGGAAAATTCCGCCGATAATAGCGGCATCATCGGCTGAACACAGTAGAGCAGGGCGAACGTAGCGAAGCCGCCACAGAACAGCGCCAGCACCGTACGCATGAACAATGGCGTGCCCTTTTCGATCCAGCGCGGCGCCTCACTGTTTTGAGCAAGAGTAGGTGCTGCCTGGCCGGGTATTGCGGCGGCGATCTTCAAGGGACGTCTCAAGATAGGGTAGGTAGGAAAAAGCATATAGCGCCCTAAACATGACTTCCAATATATTATTCGACCCATTTGATAGCCTGTGAGTATCGTTATGGAACTGCGGCATCTTCGCTATTTCATTGCTGTGGCGGAAAGCCTTCATTTTGGTCGGGCTGCGGAGGTGCTAGGCATTAGCCAGCCGCCGTTAAGCCAGCAGATTCAAGCGTTGGAACAGGAAGTGGGTGCTCGCTTGTTCGACCGCACCAACCGCCGCGTGGCCTTAAGCGAGGCCGGGCGATTGTTTCTGGAGGAGGCGCGCCAGGTATTGGCCCAAGTAGATAAAGCCGCCGACGTTGCACGACGCGCTCAGCTCGGTGAGCTAGGCGAGCTGAAAATCGGCTTTACCTCCTCGGCACCTTTTAATGCCAGCATTTCGTCCGCGATCCATGCGTTTCGCCGCGCCTTCCCCGCGGTGCACTTGCACTTGCGAGAGATGAGCAGCCAGGAAGTCGCCGATGCCTTACAGGAAAAAACTCTGGAAGTGGGTTTTATGCGACCGCTCCCCTTGGCGGATACGTTGCATGCCGTGGAGCTGTCCCGAGAGCCACTGGTGGCGGTGCTCAATGCCAGCCATCCGTTAGCCACCATCGTTGCCGGCGGCGTGCACTTGGCACAGCTGGCCGAGGAGCCCTTTGTATTCTTCCCGCGCAGCTACGGTAGCGGCCTTTACGCGCAACTGCTGGCGCTGGCCCAGGCTGCAGGGTTCAGCCCGCATTTTGCCCAAGAGGCCAGCGAACCCATGACCATCATCGGCTTGGTATCGGCGGGGCTGGGGGTATCCGTGTTGCCCGCCTCCTACCGCTCTATTCGCATCGCTGGCGTGGTTTACGTACCACTATTGGACGAGGCCGCCGAATCCGCCGTGTGGCTGGTGCGCCGCAGGGGGCCCAGTTCAGCCATGGCGCAGGCCTTCGCTGAGTTACTTTTGGGGCATCGTTAGCAACCTTGTTGTAGTTGCCGAGCCGAGTCACTTTGAGTTGGGGTGATGTGCTTGCAAAGCATATCTGGGCACAATCATGCTGCGAGGAAGCGTTGACGTGAAGTTTTTTGACGGTAGAATTTGTTCCACAACTCAGCCTCGTACGCAGCGATTTAATTCGCTGGCCGTTGAGGTGAGAAAACCGGCCTAGCGCCGGTTTTTTCGTTTTTAGGGGTTGGAGTCCGTGCGAACTGCTTTCTTTGTAGATGGCTACAATTTGTTTTATGGGCTCGTGGCTCATACATCCTACAAATGGTTGGACCTACCTTCGCTACTTGGCAAGGTTTTGCGCATCGAGCAGCCAAACAGTGAGGTTGCTTCCATCACTTTCTTTACTTCTGGCGTGAAGCCGGATCTTGCATCGAGGGGTGTTACGTCCAAGCAGGCCCAAGATACCTATATAAGGGCTCTGACTGCCAAAGGTGTTGAAGTCGTTTATGGTAGACACCGTCTTGAGCCTGCGAGGGCACCTCGTTATGTAAGCAGATCGGTGCCTGCCTCGCGTTTGGACCAAGTCGACATTTGGCGCCTGGAAGAAAAGGAAACGGACGTCAACATTGCTTTGGGCATGTATAGACTGGCTTCCCGGCAGTCTGGCTCAACACCGGAAGCGCGTATTGCGCAAATCGTCCTCGTATCGGCTGATACTGACATGGCTCCTGCCTTGAAAGCTTTGCGAGAAGATTTCCCTGAAATGCGTATTGGCGTCATCCTCCCTCACCGGGAAGGGATAAAGCGTGAACCGCCAGGATCGTTACGAAACTACGCCCACTGGATACGTCGTGTCATCACCGTGCAGGAGCTTGCGGCCAGCCAGCTACCTGACCGTGTTCCTACTCGTAAGCGGCCCGCAATCAAGCCTGATTATTGGTAGGGCACAAGCGGCTTGTAGGTAGTTATTGGCCTGCCCGGCCCTCAACACACCTGCCCCGCCACATACCCCGAGGCCCATGCCCACTGGAAGTTGAACCCACCCAGATGGCCGGTCACGTCCAGCACTTCGCCAATAAAATACAGGCCAGGGCTTTTCAAGGATTCCATGGTTTTGGACGACACCTCTCTAGTGTCCACGCCACCCAGGGTTACTTCTGCGGTGCGGTAGCCTTCGGTACCCGCAGGTATCAGTTGCCATTCACTCAATTGATTGGCAATGGCCTGTAGCTGCCCAGGCGTGTACTGCTTCATCGGGCGGCTCTCGAACCACTGGTCGCACAGCAATTGAGCCATTTTGCGGGTAAACAGGTCGCCCAATACCGTGCGCAACTCTGCGTTTGGCCGTTCACCTTGCTGGCTTTGTAGCCAGGCCACCGGATTATGCTCAGGTAGCAGGTTGAGCGTTATGGTGTCACCGGGCGCCCAGAATGATGACACCTGCAAGATGGCTGGGCCGCTTAGCCCGCGGTGGGTGAACAGCAGGTTTTCGCGAAAGCTTTGCCCATTGCAACTGGCGATGCAGTCCACCGAGGTACCCGACAGTTCAGTGCATAAAAGCTTGAGTTGGTCGGTGATGGTGAAGGGCACCAGGCCCGCACGGGTGGGGAGCAATGTGTGGCCAAATTGTTTGGCTAGTTGATAGCCGAAACCAGTGGCACCCAGCGTAGGAATGGATAGCCCCCCAGTGGCTACTACCAGAGAGCGGCAGGCGAACGTACCGCCGCTGGTAAACAAGCGGTAGCCCTCGGGCAGAGGCGTTACTTCTTCAATGCTGGTATTTAAACGTATTTCAGCACCCGTGCGCTCGCACTCGGCCAGCAACAGCCCAAGGATGTCACTGGCCTTGTTATCGCAGAACAACTGCCCAAGCTTTTTCTCGTGATAGGGCACGCCATAGCTGGCCACCAGGCCGATGAAATCCCACTGGGTGTAACGCGCCAGGGCGGACTTACAAAAGTGCGGGTTTTGCGAGAGAAAGTTGGCCGGCTCTGTGTACATATTGGTGAAGTTACAGCGGCCGCCACCGGACATCAGGATCTTCTTGCCGGCTTTGTTGGCGTGGTCCAGCACCAGAACCTTGCGTCCACGGGCTGCCGCGATGGCCGCGCACATCAGCCCCGCGGCGCCTGCGCCGATGATGATAACGTCTGGGTTCACAGCAGGCGCACCCTCAACGAGCGGCCCTTGATCTTGCCCTTGTTGAGCCGATCCAACGCTTGTTTGGCCACGCCGCGTTCAACGGCCACGAACGCTTGGTAATCGAAGATTGCGATCTTGCCTACGTGCGCGCCGGGAATGCCAGCGTCGCCGGTCAAGGCCCCCAAGATATCCCCAGGGCGCACTTTGTCCTTACGGCCACCGGCGATACACAGTGTGACCATTGGAGGGACCAGCGGGCCTTCGCCACGGTGGGTCAGTTCGTCCAGGGGGCGCCAGTTAACCTGAGCCTTCTGCAAGGTTTCAATGGCTTGGGCACGGTGAGCCTCGGCAGGTGCTACCAGGCTTACGGCCAGGCCATTCTCGCCAGCACGCCCCGTGCGACCAATGCGGTGGATGTGGATTTCCGCGTCCCGCGCCAGCTCCACATTAATCACCAGGTCCAGGGCCTCGATGTCGATCCCCCGCGCGGCTACGTCGGTAGCCACCATCACGGTGGTCGAGCGGTTGGCGAACACGGCCAGCACCTGGTCCCGGTCCCGTTGCTCCATGTCACCATGCAAAGCGCTGGCGCTGATGCCTTTGCTAATCAACAGGTCAGTCAGTTCCTGGCATTGCTGGCGTGTAAAGCAAAAGGCTACGCAGCTTTGCGGGCGAAAATGCCCTAGCACCTTAAGTACCGCGCTCATGCGGTGTTCCGCGTCCACTTCATAGAAGCGTTGTTCGATCTTCACGTCACTGTGCAGCGCGGCGACTTTGACCGTGCGCGGGTTGCGCATAAAACGCGAGGCCAGGGCTTCGATGCCTTTAGGGTAGGTTGCCGAAAACAGCAGGGTTTGGCGGCGGCTCGGGGTTTGCTCGATGATGGCGGCGATAGCGTCCACGAAGCCCATGTCCAGCATGCGGTCAGCCTCGTCCAGTACCAGGGTATTAAGGCCGCTGAGTACCAGTGTGCCTTTGTCCAGGTGCTGCTGCACCCGGCCTGGGGTGCCGACGATGATATGCGCGCCGTGCTCCAGCGAGCCTACTTGGGGCCCAAAAGGTACGCCGCCGCAGAGCGTTAGCACCTTGATGTTGTCTTCGGCGCGGGCCAGCCGGCGGATTTCCTTAGCCACCTGGTCGGCCAGCTCGCGGGTTGGGCACAACACCAGGGCTTGGCAGCCGAAGTAACGGGGGTTGATAGGGTTGAGCAGACCCACCCCGAAGGCGGCGGTTTTGCCGCTACCTGTGCTGGCCTGGGCGATCAGGTCCGAGCCCTCGAGGATCACCGGCAGGCTTTGGGCCTGGATTGGCGTCATTTGCGCGTAGCCCAGCGATGCCAGGTTGGTGAGCATCGCTGGCGACAGCGGCAAGGTTTCGAAGGCGGTGGCGGTCACGGCAGGGTCCTGCGCAAAAAAATGTTGCGCAGTTTAGCAGCCCGAGGCCGATCTCCCTATGCGTCTGGCCCAGGCGGCGGACGAACTGCGCGCCGGCCTACTTCAGGTGAAAGTTGCACGAAGATGGTGGCGGCGAACATTGCCATCAGGCCAATGGTAAGGAAGGTCAGTTGGAAGGCTGCCAATACGCTCTCGATGCCGTCCTTGCCAATGGCAGCCTCGAAACCACCCAGCAAGGCCCCTGCGCAGGCAACCCCGAGGCTCATGGACAATTGCGCCACCACTGAAAGCAGGCTATTGCCACTGCTGGCCTCATGGTCGCTCAAGTCGATCAAGGTGACCGTGTTCATGGCCGTGAACTGCATGGAGTTGATCGCCCCTAGCAGCGCCAAGTGGGCCAGTAGCAAAGGGTAGGGCGTGTCTGCGCTGACCAGGCCCAGGCTGGCCAGCATCACCCCTAATGCCAGGGTGTTGCCGGTGAGCAGCTTACGGTAGCCGAAGCGCTCGATAAGCGGCCGCGCCAGAGATTTAGCCAACATGGCCGCAGCCGCCAGCGGAATCATGCTCATACCCGCGAGGGAAGGCGAATAGCCCATGCCCACTTGTAGTAGCAGAGGCACCAAGAAGGGCAGCGCGCCAGAGCCAAGGCGGGCGAAGAGGTTGCCCAGGATGCCCACCGCAAAGCTTCGGGTTTTGAACAGGCTGGCGGCAAATAGCGGCGCCTCCATGTGAACTGCCCGCAGCCAGTAGGCCGCCAGGCATGCCATGCCTGCGAACAACAGCAGCATGACCCGCAGATGGGGCAGGTTGAGCTCGCCCAAGCCTTCCATGGCGACTGTGATCAATACCATGGCTGCGCCAAACAACCCGAAGCCCAAGCCATCAAAGCGCGTACGCTCGCCGCTTGGTAGCTCCGGCAACAGCCGACGCACCGCCACGCAGCCTAGAACTCCTACTGGCAGGTTGATCAAAAAGATCCAGTGCCAGCTAAGGTATTCCACCATCCAGCCGCCCATCGTAGGCCCAAGCAGCGGCCCCAGCAGGCCTGGCACGGTGATGAAACTGAGGATGCGCACTAGCTCGGAGCGAGGATAAGCCCGCAACACCACCAACCGGCCTACGGGCAGTAGCAGTGCGCCTCCAAGGCCTTGGAGAATCCGCGCCGCCACCAGCATGGGCAGGCTAAAAGACACCGCGCACAGCAGCGACCCGAAGGTAAACAAGCCTATGGCGTACATAAACACCCGCTTGATTCCGAAGCGATCAGCTACCCAGCCGGACGCGGGGATCAATAAGGCAACCGTGAGCATGTAGGCAATGACCACCGACTGCATGCGCAGCGGGTCTTCAGCCAAGTCGCGGGCCATGGCAGGCAGAGCAGTGTTGAGGATGGTCCCGTCGAGGGACTGCATGAAGAAAGCAATGGCGACCACCCAAGGAATCCAGCGGGCAGTGGCGGGGTCGAGATTGGCGTGACTAACCATAGCGTCCCTTATTTTGAAGGTTCAAGCCGCGGTTATAAAAACCTGATAGCGCGTGGCCCGACCGTGTGACCATCCTTGGCCAAGAAAGTCGCAACAGATACCCTCGATCAGACCGGGCAGCCTTTAGCACGCAAAATGGCGTCGAAGCGCTTCGGGTCTAGGGTACCGTTGGCAATCCCTTCTAAAGTGGCGCGCTCGCGGGCAAGCAGGTCATTGCAGCGCTGGACCAGTTCTGGCAGCTCCGCCCGCGCTGCGGCAACCACGCCATCGCCATCGCCAATCATCAGATCGCCAGGCATCACCAGCATGCCTGCGCAGGAAATAGGGACGTTGATTTCGCCGCCGCCGTCAGTGCTAGGGCCACGATGTACAGCACCGATGGCATATACCGGCAGTTCACCGGTCTGCCATTCGTCGACGTCACGCAAAGCACCGTTGATGACAACACCGGCGATGCCCGCCTTCAGCGCCATGGCGCGCATGATGCCGCCAAATACCGCGCGAGTGAGGTCAGCGCTGCCATCGATGACCAGCACATCGCCTGGGCGGGCCATTTGCATGGCCTTGAGGATCATCAGGTTGTCGCCAGGGCGTACCCGCACGGTCAAGGCACTGCCCAGCATGGGTTTGTTGCCGTGGAAGGCCTTGAGCCCCAGGCCCCCGACGTTGCGCCCCAGGCAGTCACTCACGGCAGCGGCGGGGATCTTGCTGAATTCCGTTAGCCACTTCGGATCGAGCGGCTCCACATTAGGGTTGATCATGTAGCCAGCGGGCCATTTGCTCGAAGAGACGACGTCAAACATAGATAAACCTCGGCATTGACGCCTGCGGCGCCACGGGGAAAATATTCTCTTGGGTAAGCAAGCTTAGGCCCGAGGTCTGACACCCCGCAAGCCCAACGCAAAGGCTGGCTTAATGGCAGCTGAACCGTTATAGCCGCTTGGCATTCGAATGAATGCTATATACCTTCCACGCGTAAGCCCCGTCGCTGGCAAGCCAGGCTGCTACAGTGTGGCCTGTATGTTCCCGTAGCAGCCGAGCGTGCTCGCGACCAGATTCAACACTACAAATCCCGCCATAGGGAATCGAAGTCTTCCTCGCGCCCTGTGGCTTCCGGGGCCGCGGGCGTGGCTTGAGGCGGGGGCTGATCGGCCAGGCGGTACTCGAACTGATTGAAACTCCCGGTATTGGCCAACCGCTTCAACAGCTGCGCCCGGTGTTCATCGCCGTTGTTGTTGAGCACCAGCTTGTGGCCTTCCTGAAAAGGCAGCCGGGGCGCCAACAGGGTCGCGGGAATATCAATGGCACGGATTTCAGGCAGCATCAGCCCGCGCAGGTATTCGCTATGAGGGTCATCGCCTCGCACCAGCTGTAGGCCGCAAGGTCGGGCGTGGGGCGCGATCAGCTCGATACCCATCTGCGTGCCACCGTCGCGCACCTGGCGTATCCAGCGCACCACCGCCACGCTCCAGCCATGGGAAGGCGCATCCTGAATGCCCACCAGCTCTCCGGCCTGCAACTGCGAAGGCACTTCTTTGCGCCAAGCCAGACAATAGCCACCGGGGCTGTGATTGACGATGTGCAGGCTGTAGGTAGGAAACTCCCGAGCCTGCCCAGGATTAGCCGAGCCCGGTTGGTATTCGATCTCTTCCAGGGCTGGGATTTCTAGCACCGGGCCCCACACGCCCTGCCTGCCCAAGGCGCTGAATTGGGCCGAGGTGCTGCTGCCCGGCAGTCCCAATTGCTCACCGAAAGTTCGTTCGCCACCCAGGTAGTAATGCATGGCACTCATGCCGATGCATACCGTGAGGTTACCCTGCCCAAGCGTGCGATTGAATGTGCGCTCGGCCACGTCACCCCAGGCCGCGCCCACATGTTGCAGCAGGTCGGTACTGAAACCCGCCGGTACTGGCAGACGCGCTTGGGGGCGCTGCTCCACGGGCATTGCCAGGTACTCCCGGATGCTGTGGGCGAGCAGGGTGGTATCTAGCCCGAGCAGGTCTGGAAGTTCAGCGTCCTCGAACAACGTCTTGTAACGGGGTGGGCCATCTACGGCAGGCGCTACCGCGAAGAGGCTGCCAGCCGCCAGGGCAGGTTGTATACGGGCTAGATAGCTCCAGCTTTCGAGCATCTCCGCCAAACGCATGATAGCGCTTTGGCGCATCTGATTGCAGCGTGAACTGCCCATCAGCAAGGCCGCTACATAGGCGTGCTCTGAGGTCAAAGCCTTTACATTGTGTGCCAAGCCGTCGGCCACGGACGTGTGTTGAACCTTGTGCTCACACGCGACCAGATACAGATTGTGCAGTTCCAGCCACAGCCGCTCGGGCACCGGGCAGTAGAGTAGGCTGGCCCTTACCAGTGAGCCGTACAGGCAATGGATAGCCCGTTGAGTCGCAATGGCCAGGGCCGTGGAATGTTCGCGGCTGGCCGCTGCTACCCGCACCACGATGATCTTGTAGCCCGCGGCCAAATGGTTTTGCAACGCCTGGCACAGGTTGGCTACTTTGCGCGCGCGCTCATCCAGCACAATGGCCTGGTTGAGAAAGTGCCGCTCCAGCTGCTTGCACACGTAATACACTTCTGGCCGTAACAGCTCCAGCAGTTGCAGCCGGTTTTCGGTAGGGGTGACCAGTTGGTTCAGTTCGGCCATGCCTTGGTAGAGCAGGCGCGCGGTTTCACCAATGTTCGCTTTGGGCAGTGCCGAAATCCAACGCTTGAGGTCACGCGGGTTCGCCTCGCAGAACGTTAGCGTGTTCTGAGACGGGGTGGGAGCGCGTAACGACAAGTGAGGGCTAGGGCGAGGCATCCGGTGCTTCCTGGTCATCGTCCGAAGCACGCGCAACGTTGACCGAAGCGCGCATGGCCGTGGGGCCGTTGTTCATTGGACTTTACCAGCATCACAATTACGTCGCACCCCAGCGGAAAATAGATCAGGAGGGCGTCGCCGGCATGCCCAGGGCCTGACCCATCCGTACAGGAGAGACCGCGGCCAGGGTATGGCCCCAGGTGACCTGGTCCGGCCCGAACAGCATGATTACGGTCGAACCCAGCTTGAACCGGCCCATTTCAGCGCCTTTTTCCAAGTGGATAGGCGCACGCGCCGTTTCGTCGTAGCGCCAGGTTTTAAGCGTGCGTTTCGGTGGAGTGACCAGGCCGGCCCAAACGGTTTCGATGGAGGCCACGATCATTGCACCTACCAGCACCATGGCCATGGGGCCACGCTCGGTATCGAACAGGCACACCACCCGCTCATTGCGAGCGAACAGTTCAGGCACGTTTTCGGCGGTGGTTTTATTCACCGAGAAGATCCGCCCGGGAACATAGATCATCTCTCGCAAAGTGCCTGCCAAGGGCATATGTACCCGATGATAGTCCCGAGGCGACAGGTACACGGTGGAGAACTGCCCACCCATGAAAGGCGCTGCCAGGGCAGGATCGCCACCCAACAGTTCCAGCACGCTGAAGCTGTGCCCTTTAGCCTGGAAAACCCGGCCATGCTCGATTGGGCCCATCTGGCTAATGGCACCGTCGGCTGGGCAGAGGATGGCGCCTGGGGTTGGGTCCAGCGGGCGTGCATCTGGCTTCAAGGCGCGGGTGAAGAAGGCGTTGAAGTGTTCGTAAGCCGTATGGTCTTCGACTTGGGCCTCGCTCATGTCCACGTTGAAGTGACGCACGAACCAGGTAGTGAAGGCGTTTTTCAACCAGCGGGCGCGGCACTCGGCCACGCAGCCAGCCAGCCGCGACAGCAAATGGTGAGGCAGCAGATACTGAGAGAGGATGAACAAGCGATCTTTCATGGATAGCCCTTTAGACTTCGACAGGGGTGTCGGGTGAATTGCCCCACTCACCCCAAGACCCGGCATAGGCTTTGACCCGCGGGTAGCCCAGCGCCTTGGCGGCCAGATAAGTGAAGCCAGACCGGTGGTGGGTCTGGCAGTGAGTGATAATTTCTTTATCGGGGGTAATCCCTAGCGCTTCAAGCACTTGCGGGAGGTCCTGGCGCAAGCGCAACGCGCGCGAGGGGTCCATGCCTGCTGTCCATTCGAAGTTAACCGCCCCGGGAATGTGCCCGCCACGTGCCGCCACGCGTTTCTCCCCGGAGTATTCCAAGGGCCCCCGGGCATCCCAGATGGCCAGGTCTGGCGCGCCCAGGCGCTCGCGCAGGTAATCGAGGGTAGCGGTTGGGCCTTCGTGCAGAGTAATGGACGCCTCCCCCGACAACGGCGCGGGCACATCGGTACTCAATTCAAGACCCTCGGCCTGCCAGGCCAACAGGCCGCCATTGAGGTAGTGATAGCGGCTGTGGCCGATAACGTCCAGCAGCCAGATAAATCGACCGGCCCAGCCACCACCTTCGTCGTCGTACACCACGTAGGTCACGTTCGGGCCATGGCCCAGTTCGCCGAACAGCTCACGCAGCGCTTGGATATCGGGCAGCAGGCCAGGCGCTGGCGGGGTACCTAGTTGAGTGCGGGCCGGTGCAACGAAACGGGCGCCGGGTATATGCCCAGCGCTATAACGTGCCTGGCTGGTGAGGTCGACCACCACCACACCCGGCGCGTGCAGCCTAGGCACTAGGTCGGAGGGTTCGATGACCAGCCCAAGGCCGGAGAAATCAGCCATGAGTACGCTCCACGGTTTGATCAAAGCAAGATTGTAACGCAACCACTACTGCCTGCGGTTACTGAAGGCCACGAGCGCACGCTCGATGCACTGCGAAGTTTTGGTAAAGGCTTGCACGCTGGTCTCGGCCATGGGCAAGCCGCCTTGGTCAGCCAGCAACAGCATCAACACTCGATTTTGGCTGGCAATGGAGCGCAGCAGCAAATGCTCGCCGCGAAACATTACCCGCAGGCTGGCTGGGATCAGCCGTGACAGCGAAGCGTTGTTCTGTGGCGTCAAACGCAATTGACCTGGGCGCTCCACCAAACGCTGCAGCAACGGTGCGTGAGCCAGGGCCATGCTTAGCTCGGAGGCGACCTTCGGTAGCCCGGCGATCTGATGCACGCGCAGATTGGCCTGAGCTTTATCGACCATTAGCAAGGCAATACGGCGCATGCCGCAGGCCTGCAGGGCTTCAACGGCTACGCCGGTAAGGTGCAAAGCGTTGTTGAACGCACTGGGCTCGGCCAGCAGTGTGGCGCAGTGCCGCCGCCATAGCGCCAGGGCTTGAGGGCTAGGGCCAGGCATAGGTAGCAACCCGGCGTGCAGTCGCCGCTCTCCGGCCGGCCAGGGCAAGGCGACCGCCGGGTGCCATAGCTCCGGATCGGCATGAGCATGGGCGCTTTGGACCGCCAGGGTGTGGGTCTGCTGCTGAACCTGTTCCAGCGGCGCCTGAGTATAAAGGGCCAGCAGCTGTTGCCAGCGCAGCACATGGGGGGTGTACCAGCCCTGTTCGCACGCCAGGGCCAGCCCATTGGCCAACAGCACGGTCATGGCCGGCTGGCTCAGCCAGCGGTACAGGTCGGGGTTGGCGTCGAGCTGGCGCTGCTGGTCAAGGGGATCTTGGTCGTGCCGGGCGATCAGCAAGCTCCTGGCCAAGGCGCGGCGCTCCAGTGTAAGGGCGCGGTAACCCTGCAGCACCCAGGCCGGCAGCCGCCAGTACTCGGCCAGCGCCATGCACAGGTCCAGTATGCGCACTCCAAATAGCTCGCGCTCCACCTGGGCGGGGTTCTCGCCTTTATGCAGCACCCGCAGGTCCCACTCTTCGAACAACTTCGGCTCGGTCATCGCCAGCGGCCACAGCGGGGCGAGGAACAGCAGGCTGCCCCAATGGATTTCCTGCCATAGCCTGGCCAGACGGGCGGCGAAAAAGCCGCTGGCTTGTTGGGTCGCGTGCTGGCTCACTAATTGCAGTTGGCGCAACGGCAACGGGATCGCGGCAGGCTCAAGGGCCGGTACACGTGCCAATAGTTCGCCAATGCGCTTGAGGCCCAAGCGGTTCAGTGCTATCTCCAAGCTTTCGGCGGGTTCCACGAGGGCGTTGCTGGCTTGCAGGTTGGCTTCACGTATCACGTTAAGCACCAACGCCGGACTGCCTTGCATGCATTCAGCAATGTCTCGCAGCGAACTACGGCTATCGTTGAGTACGGCGCATACGCGTTCGTGGCTCGCCCTTGGCACCGGAATACGTACGTTACCCAATGACTTAACCCATGCCTCGATGTTCTGCTGCCTGACTACTGACATAAGGAAGCGCGCTCGCTCAACTAGTTTTTAACGAATGGTCACTATAGTCTGGCGCGGGTCTGCCGATAGGTAGAAGCAGAGATTGAAACGGCCCCGCGCCAGTTTTTCCACGTTTCGAAGTGTTCCTGACCTATGGCTAAAATTATCGGCATCATCGTCGTATTCGCGAGTGTTCTCGGCGGGTACGTCCTTTCCCACGGGAAAATCGCGGCCTTGATCCAGCCTTACGAGGTGTTGATCATCGGGGGCGCTTGCCTTGGCGCGTTCTTGCAGGCCAACCCAGGCTACATGACCATGCACGTCCTCAAGAAATCCTTGAAGATGTTCAAGTCTCGGTTTACCCACGCCTTCTACCTTGAAGTGCTGGGGTTGATCTATGAAATCCTCAACAAGAGCCGCCGTGAAGGCATGATGGCCATTGAAGGCGATATCGAAGATGCCGCCGCCAGCCCGATTTTCGCCAAGTACCCTGCGGTGCTCAATGATGCCCGCATGACTGCATTCATTTGCGATTACTTGCGTATCATGTCTTCAGGCAACATGGCACCCCATGAGCTTGAAGGCCTGTTCGACATGGAATTGCTGAGCATGAAAGAAGAGCTTGAGCACCCTTCCCATGCCGTGCAGGGCATCGCCGACGGCTTACCAGGTTTCGGTATCGTGGCCGCGGTATTGGGTATCGTAGTGACGATGGCTTCCCTTGGTGACGGCGATAAGGCAGCCATCGGTGGTCACGTGGGCGCGGCCCTGGTCGGTACCTTCTTCGGTATTCTCGCCGCTTATGGGTTCTTCGGCCCGCTGTCCACTACCTTGGGCCACGACGCCAAGGAAGAAATGAACGTATTCGAGGCTATCAAGGCTTCGCTGGTGGCCTCGGCTTCCGGCATGCCGCCTACCCTGGCGGTAGAGTTCGGGCGCAAGGTGCTGTACCCAGCACACCGCCCTAGCTTCGCCGAGCTTGAACAAGCAGTGCGCGGTCGCTAAGCCATGGAAAATAATCAGCCGATCATCGTCAAGCGCGTAAAGCGCTTTGGCGGCGGGCACCATGGGGGTGCCTGGAAAATTGCCTTCGCCGACTTCGCTACCGCGATGATGGCGTTCTTCCTGGTGCTGTGGCTGTTGTCTGAAGCCACCCCCGAGCAGAAGCTGGCTATTGCCGGCTATTTCAAGGACCCGATCGGCTTTACTGAAAGCGGCTCACCTTATGTGATCGACCTGGGCGGCTCGCCACAGCTGGCGCCGGACCACACCCTCAATCCGGAAACAAAGGACGCCCCGCCCAGGCCCGAGGCTGAAAGCCAGGTCACCCCGAACGAGGCGGAGAATATTGCGGAGAAGATCGAGAAAGACCGCCTCGAGCTGCTGTTGCAAGAGTTGCAGAACAAGGTCGACGAGAACCCGCAGCTGCAGAAATTCAAGGACCAGATCCTGTTCGAGATCACTCAGGACGGCCTGCGTATCCAGATCATGGACGCCGAGAACCGGCCAATGTTCGACCTGGGCAGCGCGCGGCTCAAGTCGTACTTCGAAGACATACTGTTAGCCATGGCTGACACCATCAAGGAAGTACCCAACAAAGTCAGCATCAGTGGCCACACCGATGCCAAGCCGTACGCGGCCAGCGCGGATTTTGGCAACTGGGAGCTGTCTGCCAACCGTGCCAACGCGGCTCGGCGCGCCTTGGTGACCGGCAGCTATCCTGAGGGGCAAATCGCCCGGGTGGTGGGTTATGGCTCGTCGTCGCTATTCGACCGCAAGAATCCGTTGAACCCGGTGAACCGGCGGATTGACATCATCGTGTTGACCAAGAAGGCCCAGCGCGATATCGAAGGAGAACAGCCGCCGCCGAGCGACGCCACGCCGCCTGCGGCGCCCACGGCCCCTGCGCCATCTGGCGCCGCCGCACCCGCTTCCCAACCCACGGCTACACCTGTAGCAGAGCAAAACCCTACAGTGCAGCCACGGGAGTTGCGGGAAAAGCTCAACATCTTCGACAGCGGCGCGCTGAAGATGGAAACACCGGCAGGTAAGCAGCTGTAGTAGCGGCGCAGCTCGCGAATAGGCGTTGAACCGTTCGCTAGCTATCGCTAGCTCCTACGGGTTGAACTGCGCCCCAAATGTTGGACACCTATCCAACCTTATGGGGCGTTTTTCATGGGTAAGTACTCAAAAGACTTC
>NZ_JBSKHS010000019.1:0-75098 GCF_057128685.1 Pseudomonas artemisiae | reverse complement strand
GCTTTGTTCAGGTTGTTTTGAACAGTCAGCGAAGCGATGTTGGTGTTAACGGTCAACGACATGACGAATCCCTCGGGGGTGGCTGTTTATTAGGTGCTCTGGCTTGGGCTGTGCCGGGTTTGGCCTAGAGAACCTTTGTAATGGTTATCGTCGTGGACTCGGTTTGCTTGAGGGGAAAGGTATATACCATTCGTCGGGCGATTGACGCCGCTTTGATGGCGCATGCCATGCACAGCCGTGTGGTTCAGCCCTGATAGCAGGCAATATTGGCCCAGCAGCGCGCCACGGCTTAAAAGTGAAGTACCAGTTGGCGTTCGTAGCCCACCTGGGCACGGTGCCCTGGCCCGCAATCGACCCAACCCTGCGCCTTATAAAGCCCCAACGCGGCATGATTGGAGGGCGCCACCGACAGCGTCAGGCGGTCGATCTCAGGCCATAGCCCGCGCGCCGCCTGGGGCAGCGCTTGCAAGCAGGCCTTGCCTAAACCTTGGCCCTGGTAGCGGTGGTCCACTTGCAGAGACATCACCAAGGCGCTGCTGGGCGCCGCCCAGCCAGGCAGGCAGGGCGCGCGCATTAGCAACAAAAAGCCCCGTGGCTGTTGGCCGTGCATTAACGCCCAACCGCTGACCGCGTGGCTAGGGCCGGCCTGTAGCGTATACAGTGCCGAGTCGATGCTGCCACAGGCTTTAAGCTGCTCGGGCCTGACGTGCAGCTCGCGCAGCGTGGCTACCTGCTGGGTGGACAATGAGGTATAGGGCACCAGCGCAGGGTTCATAGGCGGTCACCAAGGCAACATCATGGGCATCATACGCAACGGTACCGGGTGGCGCCTCTCAAGCAGAACCAGAGGAAGGGTTGATGCACTGACCCACGAGCACAGTAAGGGGCTCAGAGCTTTTGCGTGCCTCGGCACTCTGGGAAGCGGGAACAGCCCCAGAAGGCAGCCCCTGGCGTAGCACCCCCTCTGGCGGTACGCAGGCGCATGGGTTCGCCGCATTCAGGGCAGCTAGGGATATTGACCGCTGTGCCACGGCGCTTGAATTGCGCGACATGAGCACGGTGCGTCGCCCGGTTAGGGGCTAGTCGATGTTGCTGTAGCGCTTGTGCCAAGGCGTTCGCCTGAGCCTGGGTAAACAGCGGCGTGCGTATGTTTTTGATGTAGCGCACGAAGGCCCCGCCCCGCATCACGTTGGCTGGCAGTTCGCCCTTGAGCCGGGCAGAGCCGGTGAACACCACCAGCGAGTGCAGCTGTTCCGGGGCTACGCCAAGCACGGCCTCCAAGGCTTTGAGGTGCTTGTAGTTCTGCCGTAAGGGGTTTTGGAACTCAAAACGCTTTTGGCCGAAGGCCTGGGTCCATCGGGGCTGGCGTTCGCTGCCCTGGATGACCCCGCGCATATGCTTGGTTTCCACCACGAATACTCCATAGACAGATACGAACACATGGTCGATCTGAGTCGTGCCCGCCGGCGTGCGCAAGGTGACGTTATGGAACGCCTGATAGGTATCGCCCGATAGCCCACGCCACGCGCGCAGCTTGACCAGTAGCTCGCCAAGGTGGCCACGGGCCCAGGCGGTTTTAGACAGACCATGCAGTAGCCAGGCGGCGACCAGCCAAACCCCGGGGACGATCAAAGGGTAAAACACGTGAATGGGGGCGTACACAGGTGCAACCAGAAATGGGAGCAGCTTGATATCACGCCGCCGCCGTCGTCGCAATGCACGCTCGTCGGCGCGCAGGGCGTCTAGCACAGCGCTTTGCAGGGTTCAGGCTTAAGCGGGATCGAACCACCTTCGCCCAGGCAGGTCGATGAATCAGTACCCTTCGACTGAATGAGGTTCCCATGTCAGCCAATGGCGGCGCCAAAGGCCAGACGAGCAAGCCCGCCCGGGCCGCAGACCTTGGGTTGGATCTGGCCCAGGGCGCGGAAGAGGCCCTGTTCGGCTGGTTTCTGGCCAGTTATCTGTTCGGCAAACGCATTTCTCAACGTATCGCCGCCCGCACGTGGGCGGTGATCTATCGGCAGCATGGCTGTACCAGCGTGGCTAAGTTGCAACGCTGTTCCCACGGCAGGTTGGTGAGCATGCTTAACGAAGGGCATTACAGCCGTTATGACGAATCCACGGCAACCCGGCTGCAAGAGGTATGCAAGGTGTTGCAGGCTTCTTGCGAGGGCAGCCTGGTGACGTTGGCAGCGACCTGTGGCGGCCGTGCTGCCTTCGACCAACACTTGCTGGCGCTCAAGGGGGTAGGGCCAAAAACCTTGGAGATCTTTATGCGCGAGGCAGCGCCTGTGCTATTCCCTGCGCAGGCTTAGTGGCCTGGGTATTGGCGGTCAGGCACCTTTGGTCGCGTCACAGCGGTAGAGCACCGAAAGGTCTTTGCGTTTTTCATTCATGGCCGTGGCCTTCTCGCTGCATTGTTGCACGCGTTTATCTTCGCGCACGAACGTCTCGGCGGCCCAAACGAACTGGGGCGGCATGCAAGTGGTATGAGCTTCACTGGTGCAGAACACGGCGTTGAGGAACAGCGCAGGCAGGGTCATTGCACGAACTCCAGGCGAACTACCGCGCCGTGCTGGCGCGTCATCCAAAGTGACCTGTGGAATGTTCTAGAGGTTCAGTGCGGTCATTTATGGCACCTAAGATCTGTGACGTACTTCAAATGTCGAGCAACCGCCAGGCTTGTCATAGGCAATCGCGGCATCATGAAAAGGCGTGGGTTGGGCTTGGGAACCTGCATTAGGATCCAGCTGACCAAGGCCTGAACCTCGGCTGATCCAGGGTTGTGATGGAATGATTCAGGTGGTATCTGTCTTTCACCAAGCGTTTATGTCGTCGGAGGCTATCCTGAATACAACGGGCAGGCAGTTCATTGAGGCCCACAAGGAAGAGGTGCGATGACCACACGGACGCGTTCCAATTTCTACCCCACTGCCTTGGTCACCTTGGTGATCGGGCTTGTGCTGTCTGCCAGTTGTGCTTGGCTGGTCGCGCGCGCCAATGAAGCGCGGGTGCGGCTTGCCGTGGAAGATATTGTTCAGGACACCACCGATGCGGTTTTTAACCGCGTCCAGTTGTATCAGTATGGTCTGCGCGGTGTGCGCGGTGCTGTGCTGACGGCAGGGGAAGGCAACCTCACCCGTGAGCTGTTCCGGCGCTATTCGGAATCCCGCGATGTGGCCGTTGAGTTTCCGGGCGCGCGGGGCTTTGGCTTCGTGCGCCGAATCCCGGCCGAAAATGAGCCAGCCTTCCTTGCCAAGGCCCGAGCCGAAGCCGGACAGGGGTTTTCCATCAATAGCCTCGGCCCCCACAACGGCGATAAATGGATCATTCAGTACATTGAACCGAACCAGGGTAACCGCAGCGCTGTAGGTTTTGATATCGCCTCCGAACCCCATCGGCGCAAGGCCTTGCAGGAAGCGATAGATACGGGTGAGGTGCGGCTTACCCAGCCCATTACCTTGATGCAGGCGCAGTCCAAGCCACAGCAATCGTTCTTGATGCTGATGCCGGTGTACCGCACACCCAAAACCCCTGACACGGTGGAGGAGCGCCGTCGCCAGGCCGTAGGGTTGAGCTACGCGCCGCTGCTGATGAGCGAGGTGTTGCAGGGGCTGCGCATCGATAGCCAGTTGCTCAACGTACGCCTGTCCGATCTTTCTGAGGGCCAAGCGCTGCCGCTGACCTTTTTCGACAACCATGGCGCGGACATGTCGCCGCCTGGGTTATACCCTCAGCGCTTCGAGCGGATGATGTTTGGCCGCCAGTGGTGCTTTGAATTCAGCGTGACTCGCGCCTTCGTTGCCCGCCAAGGCGTGGTCCCCCCGGTGTACCTATGGCTTGGCGGGCTCGCTCTGAGCCTGGTACTGGCCGGCTTTGCCGGCGCCATTGCGGTGAGCCGGGCCCAGCGGCGGGAAATCGCCCATGCGCGGATGGAGTTGGGCGCCATTGTTGAAAGCGCCTCGGACGCCATTATCGGTAAGACATTGGACGGCATGATCAGCAGTTGGAACCGGGGCGCCGAGCAGCTCTTTGGCTATAGCGCCCGCGAGGCCATCGGCAGGCCTATCACGCAGTTGATCGTGCCACCGGAGCGCTTCGACGAAGAGGGCCTGATGCTGGATAAAATCGCCCATGGGGATCAGCTAACGCACTTTGAGACCGTGCGGCTGCACAAAACCGGCCAACGTATTCAAGTGGCGATCACCCCTTCGCCGGTGCGCAATGTCAACGGCACAGTGGTCGGGGCCTCGGTCACGGCGCGCGACATTACCTTGCAAAAAGCCCAAACCGAACGTATCGAAGTTCAGAACGAAGCGCTCAAGGAGCAGGTACACGAGAGCCAGGCCACGACTCAGGCGATTCTGGACACGGTAATCGACCCGGTACTCAGTATCAGTGAAAGCGGCACGGTACTGTCCTTCAACCCTGCCAGCACCCGTGTGTTCGGCTATGAAGCCGATGAAATCATTGGCCAGCACGTGACCCGCCTGATTCCTCAACACCATTGGCCCGCGTACGAGCAATTCGTGACCCGTACCCTGGAGCTGGCCGCGCCCTCTACCCGCAGCCAGGAGATCCATGGCTTGCGCAAGGATGGCAGCGTATTCCCCACCCGTATATCGGTAGGGATGAAATACAGCGGCGAGGCGCGGGTGTTCGTGTGTGTGGTGACGGACATCACCCCCGAAATCAAGCAGCGCAATGAGCTGCTGGCCGCCCGGGACCACCTGCTGCTGGCGGCAGACGCGGCGGAACTGGGTATTTGGAGTTACAACCTGGCCGACGGCTCGCTCAGCTGGAACGCCCGCATGTATGAATTGTATGGCCTTACCCCCTCTCAGCCGGAGCGGCTGCATTACGAGGATTGGCTACGCTGCCTGTACCCAGACGACGTAGCCCGTTGTAATGCGGTGATGAACGGGATGCTGGAGCGCCATGAGCAATACTCGATGACCTTCCGAGTGCTGGTGCCCAGCGGGCAGATCCGCCATATCCAGGCAGGTGGCCGAATCGAACTGGACGCTGATGGCAAGCCCTTGCGGGTCACCGGAATCAACCGGGACATCACCCTGCAACAGGAAATCGAAGCCACCCTGCGCCAGGCCAAGTTCAGCGCCGACCAGGCCAGCGCGGCCAAGTCGGCCTTCCTGGCCAACATGAGCCATGAAATTCGAACGCCCCTCAACGCCGTACTGGGTATGTTGCAGTTGACTCAGCGCACCGAGTTGGACGCTCAGCAGCGCGATTATGTGGCCAAGGCGCGCCAGGCTGCGCGTTCGTTACTGGAGCTGCTCAATGACATTCTGGATTACTCCAAGATAGAAGCCGGCAAGCTGAAGTTAGACAGCCATGCCTTTGAGCTGGATGAACTGCTTGCGGAGCTGGCGGTGATCATTGCCGGCAACCAAGGGGGCAAGGACGTGGAGGCGGTATTCGACATCGATCCCGCTGTGCCCTCGATGCTGGTGGGCGATTCCCTGCGCCTGAAACAGGTACTGGTCAACCTTGTCGGTAACGCGTTGAAGTTCACCCTGACCGGCGAGGTAGTGGTCAAGCTTGAGGTGATACAGCGGGGCGAGGGCACCGTCATCCTCAGGTTCAGCGTTAGCGACAGCGGTATTGGCATCAGTAGTGATCAGCGTGAGCGCATCTTCGAAGGCTTCAATCAGGCGGAAACCTCCACGTCCCGACGCTTTGGCGGTACCGGCCTGGGCTTGGTCATCAGTAACCGCCTGCTGATGCTGATGGGCGGCGAGCTGCACCTGGACAGTGAGGTGGATGTAGGCAGCCGGTTCTGGTTCGATATGCCCCTGCGCGTGCAGGATGGCGGAGAGGTACCCTTGCCGTTGCCGGGCCGTCGCCTGCCGCTGCGCCTGTTGGTAGTGGACGATAACCCGACCAGCGCCGATGTACTGTCGCGGACCGTGCAGGCCCTGGGGTGGACGGTGCAGTTGGCGTTTTCAGGCAAGGAGGCCCTTGAGCGCATACGGCGAGTGGTCGGCACGGCGGCGCCCTATGATGTGGTGCTGATGGACTGGCGTATGGCTGACCTGGACGGCGTGGCCACGGCCAGGTTGATTCAAGAAGCACTGCCCAGGGGGCAGGCCCCCCATATGATCATGGTAACGGCCTATGCCGACCAATTGGCATTACTGGAACCCTCGCCCCATAAAGCGTTGTTTGCCACTACCCTGAGCAAGCCGGTAACGCCGCGCCAGCTGCGCGATTGTATATTGGGCGTAGTCGAAGGCCGGCCCATGACGCCACCGCCAGCACCGGAGCGTCAACCCAAGCGCTTGGCAGGCCTGCATGTGCTGGTGGTGGAGGACAACGCCGTGAATCGCCAGGTCGCCAGTGGCCTGTTGCACCTGGAAGGCGCTAACGTGACCTTGGCGGGCAATGGTTTCGAAGCGATCGCTGCGCTTAACGATGCGCCCAATACCTACGACGCGGTATTGATGGATGTGCAAATGCCAGAAATGGACGGGCTTGAAGCCACCCGGCGCATTCGCCTGGACGGGCGCTTCAATGGCTTGCCGATCATCGCCATGACAGCCAATGCCTCGGTGGAAGACCGCCAAGCCTGCCTGGCCGCTGGCATGGACGATCACATCAGCAAGCCGGTGGAACTGGCCGGCTTGGTCAAGTGCATCAATGACTGGGTAGGGCGGGGCCGTGCAGAACCGCCTGCCGTGGTTGCCGTGCCTGTGGAAGACGGCCTGCTCGAAGCCTGGAGCGCTGTCACCGGCCGCTTTGGTGGAGACCTGGAGCTGCTACGCAATGTGCTGGAAATCTTTGCCACCGATACCCGTGACCTGCTCAAGCGCCTAGAAGACCTCGCGCCGACTGGCGATCGCGCGGCGGCTCGGGCGATCTTCCACGCCATCAAGGGCAGCGCCGCTAATATCGGCGCCAAGGCTTTGTCCATGCGGGCAGGCAAGTTGGAGTCGACGCTTGAGCGGGACGACGTACTGACCGTACAGGCCGTGGCAACGGGTGAAGCGGCCAGGGAGCTTATGGCGCTGCTGATCGCCAGCGAAGCCCAGTTGCAGGCACGTTTGGCCTAGGCCCATTCGTCCCGGCCAGGGCACCAATGTAGGCCGGGGGCCTCAAAGGTTGCACACCTTGAAGGAGACAATGACCATGGCTACCGACCGCACTAACGACTTGACCGGAAAACATGATGTCCCGGGCTTCGACGAAGACTCTCCGGATTTGAAAGACCCTATGATAGACCCGACAGAGCCGGCCAAGCCCCCCGTGGGCAAGGTGGACAAGTCCAATAAACGGGGCGAGGGAAATAGCTACCCGCCCTATGATGGCGGGCCAGAATAACCGTGACACTGCCTGTGGGAGCCAGCAAAGCTGGCGAACAAAGCTGGCGAACAGGGGGTTTTTCGCCAGCTTTGGTGGCTCTTACAATCAAGGCTGCGCGGGGGCATCCTTGGCAGTAACGGTAGTTTCTTCCTGCAGCAGCTCTATTTCCTCTCCCGCCCCCATGCTTTTGTACTGCTTGCGAATGGTCTTGAGCTGGCGAGCATCCAAATCGTCCAGGTTTACCACTGCCATGCGGGCCTCTTTGGTCGCACGTAGCAGTTCGTCGATCTTGATGTGCAATACATCGTTGTCACGGTTTTGGGTATTCTGAATCACGAACACCATCAGGAAGGTGATGATGGTAGTCGAGGTATTGATGATCAGCTGCCAAGTATCGTTGTAGTGGAACCAGGGCCCGGTCAATGCCCAGGCCACTATCAGTACCAACGCGGTGGCAAAGGCTTTGGGGCTGCCGGCCTTTTTTGCTAGCGCTTGAGAAAAGCTTGAAAACGTCATGCGAATTACCTTGTTGTTTCCTAAGGTAAAAGACAACGGCCAGGGCTTATCGGCTTCAGCCACGCCATGAAAAATCATTCAGCCGCCCGTTTTATAGCGCGCTTTTTACTGGCTGCGGGCCGCCGGGTGCTGCCTCCTTTACGTTTTTTACCCCAGGCCGGCGCTGGTGCCTGACCATGAATCACAACATTCAGCCCCCGGCAGCGTTCGATCAGCTTGCTCATCCAGGTCGATTGGCGCAAGAGGAAATCCTCCAGTGACATCTCACCGCTTTGCACCATGTCCAGGGCCTGCTCCCAAATGGCCGTGGTGCCTGGGTCGGTAATGGCGCGCGGTACCGCATCCACCAGGCTGCAACCGGCTGGCGAGGCATTGAGCGCCTTGCCCACCTTTAACAGGTAGCCCCGGTCCAGCAAGCCCTGAATGATGCCCGCCCGGGTAGCTTCAGTGCCGATGCCAGTGGTTTCCTTCAGCTTCTGCTTGAGCTTTGGATCTTCCACCAGCCGGGCGACGTTTTTCATGGCGCTGATCAAGTCCCCTTCGGTAAAGGGCTTAGGGGGCTGTGTCCAGTTATCCTTAAGCTGCACGCCGCGCACCGGGCAAGGGTCGCCCTTGCTCAATGCCGGTAGTGGTTGTGGGGGCTCGCGCCCTGGCTGAGCCGCCAGCGCCTCGGGCAGGGCGCGCTTCCAGCCTGGCTCCAGTACCTGTTTTCCAGTGGCCTGGAGTGTTTCGCCCGCACAGTCAAAGGTGGCGCGGGTGCGGTCATAACTGTGATCGGGCAGGAATTGCGCCAGGTAACGGGCGCGCACCAGTTCGTACACGGCTTTGTGCTTGGGCGGCAACTTGGCGAGGTGTGGCGCGGCTGCCGTGGGAATAATGCCGTGGTGAGCAGAGACCTTGGCGTCGTTCCAGGCCCGAGAGCGGCGGCTGGCATCCAGGTGAGGCGCCAGTGTGCCCAGGCTAGGGTCGGCGCCTTTGAGATTGGCCAGTATGGCCTTGGCCTCGCCATGTTGGCTCAAAGGCAGGTACCCGCAGTCGCTGCGGGGGTAGGTGATGGCTTTATAGGTCTCGTACAGCGCCTGGGCAATGTCCAGGGTTTCTTGCGCGCCCAGGCCCAGCCTGCGTGAGCACACCTGCTGCAAGGTGCCCAGGTCGAATGGCAAGGGCGCGCCTTCCTTCACCCGCTCGGTGCGTATATCGCGAACCTCAGCGGTGCTTGCGGTGGCCATTTTTGTTGCGGCCGCCGCGGCAATGGGTTGTTGAACGCAGCGGCCCTCCTCGTCGCAGGCCACCTTGGGCGCCTGCCATTGAGCGATAAAGGGCTGCGCGGCGCGCCCCTCATGGGCGGCCACCAGGCGCACGTCGACCCCCCACCAGGGCACCGGCTGGAAGGCGGCGATGCTGCGGTCCCTGTCCACCACCAGCCGCAGGGTAGGGGTTTGCACTCGGCCGACCGGCAGCACGCCTTGATAACCGGAGCGGCGCCCCAACAGGGTAAACAGACGGCTCATGTTCATGCCAATCAGCCAGTCCGCCCGTGACCGGCCCAGGGCGCAATGGTACAGGCTGAAGGTAGATTCGCCCGGGCGAAGGGCATTCAAGGCCTTGCGGATAGAGGCGTCGTCCAGCGCCGACAGCCATAGCCGCTGAACCGGCCCGCGATACCGACAATGGTCCAGCAGCTCCCGAGCGATCATCTCCCCTTCACGGTCGGCGTCGGTGGCGATCACCACTTCCGAGGCCTGGCCCAACAGGCGTTTCACGGCTTTAAACTGGCTGGCAGTCTTGGGCTTGACCTGCATCCGCCATTGGGTAGGAACGATGGGCAGGTGATCCAGGCTCCATTGCTTGTAACGCGGGTCGTAAGCATCCGGCGGGGCGGTTTCGAGCAAATGACCGATGCACCAGCTTACCGTGACGCCGGCCCCTACGAGGCAGCCATCGCCCCTGCCACGCGCGCCCAGTACCTTGGCGATATCCCGCGCTTGAGAAGGTTTTTCACAGAGAAACAGCCGCATTGCATTCACCCATTGCCAGACCCGGCAAGAATGGCCGGGGCAGGGCAAGGATGCAAGGGTTTATCTGGATAGATATACAGCTAAATACGTCCTTAGCCGCGCTTGAGCTCGATGGGCATGGCGCCGGGCTCCATGCTGGCGCGCATCAGGGTCACCGGTACAGACTTCGCTGCCGGCACCTTGCTCTTCTCGGCGTAGTGCCATAGCGGAACCAAGGGGTTACATTCGGGGTAGTACCCCGCGCAGCAACCGGTTGGAATGTCATAGGCCAGCACCTGCAACGGGCCCACGCTGCGGGTAACGGCCGTGTCGACAGCGGTGGTGACTTTGATCCAGTCCCCCGGTACGAAGCCCAGGCGGGTGATATCACTGGTGTTCATAAACAGCACCTTGCGGGTGCCTTTCACCCCACGGAAACGGTCATCGTAGCCATAGATGGTGGTATTGAACTGGTCATTGCTGCGCAGCGTCATCAGTTGCAATACGTCACGGCGCTCGCCGCCCACCTGCATGTCAGGGTCGGCGTCCAAGGAGGGCATAGGCATGAATTGCGCCTTGCCGCTCTGGGTTTTCCATTGGCGCTCGGTCGCGGGCAGCGGCCGGTGATAGCCACCGGGCTCGTCCATACGCACTTCCATATCGTGGAAGGTCTCTGGGTACACCTGGCTGATAGCCTGCCGCACCTTACGGTAGTCCCGGCGCCAGGCGTCCCAGTCCAGCTTAGGGTTTGGCGCCAGGGTCGCTTGAGCGATACCGGCCACGATGGCAGGCTCGGACAGCAAGTGTTCGCTGGCCGGCTCGCTTTGCCCCTTCCAGCCTGCAATGCAGCCAGTGCTGTCCTCGATGCCCCAGCGCTGCTCGATACCCTCCTGGCGGTCGATCTCGATACGGCCCAGGCAGGGCAGTAACCACTGGTTAGCGGCAGGCAGCAGGTGGCTGCGGTTAAGTTTGGTGGCGATTTGCACATTAAGGGTAAGCGCCTGCCAGGCGGGCTCCATACGGTAGGTATCAGGCACGGCCCGAATGAAATTGCCCCCCAGGCTGACGAACCCTTTAACCCGGCCATCGATCAGGGCCTCGCAGGCGTCCACGGTACAAAAACCTTTCGTTTCCGGCACAGTGATGCCCAGCACCTCAAGGATTTTTTCACCGGGGACTTTTTTCGGGTCTTCGGTGATACCTACCGTGCGTTGGCCCTGAACATTCGAGTGGCCGCGCACTGGGCAAATGCCCGCGCCTGGCTTGCCGATATTCCCGCGCAGCAGCAGCAGGTTAACCAACATCTGCACATTGGCTACCCCATGGCGATGCTGGGTCAGACCCATGCCATAGATCCCCATTACCCGTTCACTGCGAGCATAGACGCGAGCGGTGGCTTCCAAGGCACTACGGCTCAAGCCCGAACGGCGCTCCAGGTCGTCCCAGCGGTAGCCATGGATCTGTGCTTCGAAGGCTTCGAAACCTGTGGTGTGTTCAGCGATAAAGGCCCGGTCCAGTACCCCCGGCTTGCCGCTGGCCTGGGCCTCGGCATCTAGCGCGAACAAGGCTTTGATGATGCCCGCCATCGCCGCCAAGTCGCCGCCAATAGCCAACTGATGGTATTGGGTGCTGATGGTGGTGGAGTCAGGGCCGATCATCTGAACAGGGTTCTGCGGGTTAACGAACCGCTCCAAGCCGCGCTCGCGCAGCGGGTTGAACGTGATGACCTGCGCGTTGCGCTCGCGCGCCTCTTGCAACTGGTGAAGCATGCGCGGGCTGTTGCTGCCTACGTTTTGGCCGAAGAAAAAGAAGCAATCGGTGGTCTCGAAATCCGCAAGGGTCACGGTACCCACCGGCACGCCAATGCTCTCCTGCAGGCCAACCGAGGTGCTTTCATGGCACATGTTGCTGCTGTCTGGCAGATGATTGTTGCCATAGCCGCGAGCGAGCAACTGGTACATGAACGAGGTTTCCAACGAAGCCCTGCCTGAGGCATAGAACACCACGCTTTCGGTCGGCAGGCTGTTGAGGGTCTCGCCGATGGCGGCAAAAGCCTCAGCCCAAGGCACGGGTTGGTACTTATCACTCGCGGCGTCGTAGCGCATGGGCTGGGTTAATCGGCCCTGTTGCTCCAAGTCGTAATCCGGCCAGGTGCGCAGTTCGGTCAGGGTGTGCTGGCTGAAGAAATCCGGCCCGGCACGCAATGAGGTCAGTTCCCAGGCGGTCGCCTTGGCGCCGTTTTCGCAAAATTCCATGGGATGGGGCTTACCCGGTTTGGCCCACGCGCAGCTTACGCAGGCAAACCCACCAGGCTTGTTCTGTTTGAGCAAGGCTGCGGGCCCTTTACCCATGGCTTTTTCACGAAGCAGAATCGCCGCCACTGACTGCGCTGAACCCCAGCCACCTGCGGCATGGGTATAGGGTTTGAAACGGGCATGGGGGTGCAGGCGCATGGCACGGTCTTCTTCGAAGTCATAATTTGTTACGACGCGACGAAGCAGATAAAGGTTCGGTCTGGCTAGCGGATGATCTGCCCCCTTGCGACCGCCGCCCGCGCATGCATAAACAGGGGCGGGCAGGGCATGGGCAGCGAACGACAGGCCGAGCGGTCGACCTGCCGTTTGAGCATTGCCTGGGCTCTGCTCTCAGGGTTAAGGGGCGAGCGTTAAGGGACAGTGGTCAAGGGGCAGGGTTAGGGTGCCGGGTGTGAATGGCTTCGATGCCCGCACGTACTTCATCGCTTAGCTTTACCTCAACGCTGGCCAGGTTGCTGCGCAGTTGTTCAAGGGTAGTGGCGCCGATGATATTACTGGTCACGAAGGGTTGCTCGGTCACGAATTGCAATGCCATTTGGGCTGGGTCCAGGCCATGTTCTCGGGCCAAGGCCACATAGGCGGTGGCCGCGGCCTCGGCCTGAGGGTTGTTGTAGCGTTGGAAGCGTTCAAACAGAGTCAGGCGGCCGGTTTCGGGGCGTGCGCCTCCCAGGTACTTACCGGAAAGCACGCCAAACGCCAGCGGCGAATAGGCCAGCAGGCCGATGTGCTCGCGCAGGGCGATTTCCGCCAGGCCTACTTCGAAGGTGCGGTTAAGCAGGTTGTAGGGGTTCTGGATCGAAACCGCGCGCGGCCAGCCACGGGTTTCGGCCAGGTGCAGGAAGCGCTGGGTGCCCCATGGGGTTTCGTTGGATAGGCCAATGTGGCGGATTTTTCCCGCCTTGACCAACTCATCCAGCACTTCAAGGGTGTCCTCGATGGGCGTGAATACATCATCGGCATCGTGCTGGTAGTTGAGCTGGCCAAAGAAATTGGTTTTACGGTCAGGCCAGTGCAACTGATACAGGTCCAGATAGTCAGTGCCCAGGCGCGTAAGCGATGCCTCCAGGGCCGCGGTGATGTTCTTGCGGTCCAGCCGAGGGTTGCCGTCGCGGATGTGGTCCATGCGCCCTGGCCCGGCGACCTTGCTGGCCAACACCCAATCGGCCCGGTCGCCGTGCTCACGCAAGTAATTGCCGATGATTTGCTCGGTCTTGGTGTAGGTTTCACCGCGCGGGGGTACGGGGTACATCTCGGCGGTATCCATAAAGGTCACGCCGGCGTCCTTGGCCAGGCGAATCTGTTCGAAGGCCTCGGCCTGGGTATTCTGCTCGCCCCAGGTCATGGTTCCGAGCGCGATGGCGCTGACCTTCAGGTCGGTTTTACCCATTACGCGATAGTGCATGGAAGCTCCCGTTCATACATAAACATAGGCGGGTGGGACGCAATGTCGCACCACGTTCGTCGAAATGCCAAGCAGCCTAACTATTTGGTGACTTCTTGCTGAGTTATCATACAACCCTCGCGGCCAGCCGTAACCGGGGCCTGCAATCAGGGCTTTGAGCACCCCCGCGACCTTATTTTCAATCCACTTCAAGAGGTTCGAACGACTACCATGGGGCGCCAAGTATTGCTCTACTTGACTCATTTCTTCAAACGCCTGCAGGACGCTTTCACGCCTTCCACGCGGGATGATGCCGAGGAAGGCGCATCGCCGTTGGCGGTGATGATCATCGTTGCACTGTGCCTGTACATTGCAGGTGGCTTGGGCGTCTATGCCAAGCATCACTACTGGGATCACCTGACCGACGCGCAAAAAAACGTGATGATTCAATCCATGGCGGCCGCTGAACAGACCCTCTGAACGACCCTCGCTTGACCGTCCGCGCCGCGGGCACCTCGATAACAATAACGATCATACCGGTGGTTGACGCTCGATTTCCTCAGCCTTGATAGGTTGATGGGCATCGGGGCGGGCTGTTTTCGTCTGCAATTCAGCACGCAGTTGCGGCAGGCACTGGGGATATTCGTGGTTGATAAAGGTGATCAGGCGTTCGCGCACATAACAGCGAGCGTCCCAGTTCCTGGAGGAATCCAGCGAGCTGAGCAATACCCTCAATTGCATGGACTTTTCACTGGTGTCGGTGACCTGTAGCACGCAGACCCGACCATCCCACAGATGAGGGATCTCTTCGCACAGGCGTTTAACCTCTTCGCGCAGCACTTCCAGGGGCAGCGAGTAATCCACCCATAGGAACACCGAGCCAATCAGGCTGGAGGCGCTGCGGGTCCAGTTCTGGAAAGGCTTTTCGATAAAGTAGGTCAGCGGTACTACCAGCCGTCGTTCATCCCAGATCTTAACCACCACATAGCTGCCGGTGATTTCTTCGATACGGCCCCATTCGCCTTCGACGATCACCACATCGTCCAACCGAATGGGCTGGGAAATGGCGATCTGCAAGCCTGCGATCAGGTTGCCCAGCACGGGTTTGGCGGCAAAGCCCGCCGCCAGCCCAGCCAAGCCCGCCGAAGCCAGCAAGCTGGTACCCACCTGACGCACCGCCGGGAAACTCATCAGAATCAACCCAGTGCCGAAGAGGATCACCACGACATTCAGGCAGCGCACCAATACCCTTACTTGGGTCTGGATGCGCCGGGCATTGAGGTTGTCTTCGATATCCAGCGGGTTACGAATGGCGATGGTGTCGGCCACCGCCGCTACGCAGCGCACCCCGAGCCAGGTAAAACCCATTACCACCAGCAAACCGTTGAGGTGACGTACGGTATTGATCAGTAAAAGGTCGTCAGGCGCGGAGGTCCATACCGATTGCAGCGCCAGTAAGGGCATCAGCCACAGGGAAGGGCGCTTGGCCTTGGACACGAGCTGTTGTGCCAGCAGCATGCGCCGTGATAGGCGCACCAGCAGAATTTGGCCCAGCCAACGCACCAGCAATACCAGCAGTACCGCGGTGGCGGCCGCGATCAGCGTGCTTAGCCAGGGCAGAGGAATCCAGTCGAGCCAGGATGGAGGGATAACGTCCACGGAGCGTCCTCGGGGTAGGCTTGAGTCGATACCGACCCGGCGGGCGCGCCGCGGTTCCCAGGCAATGCGTCTATCGCACGGCTATCCGCTTAGTTGCGGCGAGGCTTTTCGCTGTCGTTCAGGGGCACTTGAGCGTCGTCGATCAGGCCAGAGCCTGGGTCTTCATTACCGGGGTCATTGAGGGTATCAGGGGCGGGCTTGATGCCTGCGTTGGCAGGTTTGGCAGGGTCATTGATAAAGGGCACGCCGCTCGGGCCCTGTTCCTCGGTGCCTTCAGTATTAGGGTTCATCAGGTGCTTCCTCGATAGCGTCAGGGCTTAGGCTAATGAGGCGTGGCTCAGGCCAAAGGTTCCCGCCATTGCACCAGGTTACCTTCCGGGTCAAAGCCTTCACCGGCCCTAAAGCCTGGGCCTACCCACTGCGATTCTTCTCCTTCCATCCCACCGCCGAGCATCGGGCTTAAGGTGTGCACCAGCGCCAGGGACGCTACAGGCAGCATCAGCTTCATGGGCACGTCCGTGCGCCGCAGCGGGGGTGAGGCGATCACCAGGTTGTCGGCAACGATTTGCGGCAGGGCGTGCAGCACCAGGGAAAAGTGTGCCGATTCAAGCACGATGCGCCCTTCGGCCCGGACCTTTATCGGCAATCCCGCCACCTGCTCATAGAACGCCGCCATGCGTTCCAGGTCTTTTGCAAACAGCAAGGCGCCAGGTTTGGGCAATTCGGACATCGCGGCTCTCCATGGGAAGACGCTCACCCTACGAGAGGGCGCTCGGGCTGTCCAGGGCTCTATACGAAGCCTGAGCAGGCTGCGAGACTGTGGGCTTTTACGCGGATACCCCATGGCCATGAAGAACCGCCGCCTTCCTTGCACGGTCTTTACCCTTGGCGCCTTTACGTTGGCACTGGCCGGGCCATTGTTGGCGAGCGCCGATGAGGTCACCGTTGCCTGGCCGCCGGGCTGGCAGGTAGAGCCAATCCCTTCGGAACCTGGTAGTGACGTCAACCGGCAACGGGCGACCAAGCTTGATGAAAAAGGCGACCCGGCGATGATCGTAGAGTTGAGTCAAAGCCCGGTGGAAGCAGGGCATGTGGTGAACGTGGCAGGGGTGGTGCTGGAGATGCGCAAGGCAGTGCAACAGAACTTTTCGCGCGGGGGCTATCAAAGTGCCTGCACTCGGGTGAAATCAAATACACTCAATAACGTACCCGCAGCGGAAACCACCTGCACCATTACCCTCAACGGCGGCCATGTCATTACCCAAACCTTATTGGCGGCGGCCGGCCCGTCCCGGGTATGGGCATTGTCTTATGCAGGCACACCTGGGGGCTATCAAGCCAACGAAGGGGCCGTGCTGGAAATTCGAAGCTCGCTGGTGTTGAGCGCAGAGCACTGAGCGGGGCGGCAAAGGAGCAGTGTATGGCGCGATTCGAACACTTTGGGCCAAACCCGTTGGGCCGCGATTACGCGGTAGGGGATATTCACGGGCATTTCAGCCGGCTGGAAGCCACGCTGGAGCGTGCCCGTTTTGATCCAAGCCGAGATCGCCTGTTCAGCGTGGGCGACCTGGTCGATCGCGGGCCTGAAAGCCCTCGAGCCCTGGAATGGCTGGAACAGCCTTGGTTCCACGCCGTGCAGGGCAACCATGAGGTGCTGACCTGGCAATACGTCAGCGGCGATCCGGAGCTCGATCGCCGGCATTACCTGAGCAGCGGCGGCGCCTGGTTCATGGACAGCCCCGTGACCTTCCAGCGCCAGTGCGCCGAGCGGCTGGCCAGGCTACCGGTGGCGCTGGAGGTAGAAACCGCCAAGGGTTTGGTAGGGCTAGTACATGCTCATTGCCCATTCCCGAGTTGGACCACCTTGCGTGACTACCTTACCGGTGTGCTGCCCGTAGCCATGGAGCTGGAAGAAGAGTTCCAGTGGTCCAGGGCGCGGCTGAAGCAGCGTGACGAAAGCGAGGTGCAGGACGTGCGGGCGGTGGTGGTGGGGCATACCCCTCTAAGGCGCCCGCGCAGGCTAGGCAATGTTTGGCACATCGACACCGCTGGCTGGAGCGAAGGGTATTTCAGCTTGCTCGAGCTGGGCAAGCTCAAGGTGGTGCCAGCCTGAGCCAGCACTGCCGCGGCCGGCTTACAACTGAGCCGGATGCACCCGGTTACGCCCTTCGGCCTTGGCTCGATACAGCGCCGCATCGGCCGCTTCCACCAACGCCTGCGGTCGGGCTGGCAACTCGCGGCCCGACCATACATGGGCGCCCGCGCTCAGGGTGACCCTGCCATACGGGCTGCCGGTATGGGGGATGTCCAGTGCGCGCACCGCCTCCACCATGCGCTCGGCAACCCGCAGGGCACCTGGCAGTTCGCACTCGGGCAACAGTACCAACAACTCCTCACCCCCGTAGCGCACTACCAGATCCCCGGCGCGGCCAACGCTGCCCAGCACTGCCTGGCCCACTTCATGAATGCAAGCGTCGCCTGCGGGGTGGCCGTAGATATCGTTGTAAGCCTTGAAGTGGTCGATATCCAGCATAATCACGCCCAGGGGCCGACCATTGCGCCGGGCTCGGCTGATTTCCAGCGGCAGGGACTCTTCCAACTGGCGCCGGTTGGCAAGGCCGGTGAGGCTGTCCTGCATCGCCATTTGCTCTAGGGCCGCGTGAGCATCGCGCAATTGCACATCTGTGCGCTCATTCTGCCGAATCTGTCGGATCAAAATCGCGCCAAAGGCGCAGGTGGCCATCAACAGCAGGCAAATCACCAGCGCGGTACGCAGCAGGTTCGCGCGCCAGTTGGCCAGCAGGAAGTCCTTGGACTCGGCGACCAGCACGACTAGCGGATAACCATCCACGGTTCGGTAGCCATACAAGCGTTCTACGCCGTCTATCACCGAAGGCAGCAGTTGCGTGCCAGCATCGGCCTTGGGCAGCAGCTGGGAAAAAATTACGCCTTTGGCGATGCTCGAACCGATCAACGCTTCGTTGTAAGGGCGGCGAACCAACAGGGTGCCATCCGCCAGGGCCAGGCTGATGGCCCCGTTAGGGTCAAGGCTGTAGGCTTCGTAGAAGCGCTCAAAGTAGTCCACTTTCAGGGTGGCCAGCGCGACCCCGGCAAAGCGCCCTTCGCTATCGTTGATGCGCCGCGACAGGGTGATAATCAGGTCACCGGTGGAACGGCTGCGCACCACTGGGCCTAGATGGGCGCCTAAATCGGTGTGGGTACTGTGATAGATAAAATAGGCGCGGTCGCCATTGTTGCGGTCTGGGGGGTGTGCACTCTCGGAACTGACCCGCCACCGGCCGTCACGGTCGTAGATGAGCAGAGTATGGAGCTGCCGCAGGCTGCCGGTCAGCCGCTTCATCAGGCGGTGCAGGCGCAGCCGCTGGGCCTCGCTGCTCACGCCGTCGGTTTGTGCCCGCTCCACTAGCCCGATCAATACGATATCGGCTTCCTGGAGGGTATTGCTCGCGTGTTCGGACAGCGAACGCGACAGGTTGGACGTATTGGCCTCGGCGCTCAGCAAGGTTTGGGTACGAGACGTCCAGCTTTGCCAGATATCCAGCCCAACCAGCGATACCACCACGATCACGATGAGCGACAGCGCGACCGTCACGGGGCTTTTGCCGGGCAGGGGCGTAGGGGGGCGGCTGTCGGGCATGCGCACTCACTGTGCTGAAAATCTTGGCGGGGGCTGGTGCCCGAATCATGACCGTGAAGCCTGCCCACTGCAACCTTGAACAAGGCCAGTAAGGGAGCGGCTTCAATACGCGCGGCCAATGCAACGTTTCGCTGCCCGCGGCACTCTGAACAAGACCCACTTCAACGGAAGGTAGCCTATGACCCCCCCGGATCCGGATCATGTGCGTTGGCTGGTGGAGCGTTCCATGCTCAACGCGGCCAAGCAACGGGCCAAGCTCTACTCAGGCCAAGCGCGCCTCTGGCAGCGCCCGTTCGCCCATGCCCGCCCTCGTGACGCTTCAGCCATCGCTTCGGTCTGGTTTACTGCATACCCTGCGTCCATCGTGACCCGCGAAGGCGAGTCGGTGCTTCAGGCCTTGGGTGACGAAACCCTTTGGCATGCCCTGTCGGAAGTCGGCATCCAAGGCATTCACAATGGCCCGCTGAAGCTCTCTGGTGGCCTGCGTGGGAAAACCCACACCCCGACCATTGACGGCAACTTCGACCGCATCAGTTTCGAGATCGACCCCGAGTTGGGTACCGAAGCCGAATTGGTAGCCCTGGCTCGCCTGGCCGCGGCCCATAACGCGGTCATCATCGAAGACGCCATTCCTTCCCACACGGGAAAGGGCGCGGACTTCCGCCTGGCAGAAATGGCCTACGAGGAATACCCTGGGCTGTTCCATATGGTGGAGATCCGCGAGGAAGACTGGAGCCTGCTGCCTGAGGTCCCGGAAGGCCGAGACGCGGTGAACCTGCCGCCTGCGCTAGTGGACCTGCTGCGCGAGAAGCACTACATCGTTGGCCAATTGCAACGGGTAATCTTTTTCGAACCCGGTGTTAAAGAAACCGACTGGAGCGCCACCTCGGTGGTAATGGGCGTGGACGGCAAGGCCCGGCGCTGGGTGTACCTGCACTACTTCAAAGAAGGCCAACCTTCGCTCAATTGGCTAGACCCAAGCTTTGCGGCCCAGCAAATGATCATCGGTGACGCCTTGCACGCCATCGATGTGGTCGGCGCGCGGGTGTTGCGCCTTGACGCCAATGGTTTTCTGGGCGTAGAGCGGCGTCCCGAAGGCGGCGCGTGGTCTGAGAGCCACCCGCTGTCGGTCAACGGTAACCAGCTGCTGGGCGGGGCCATTCGCAAGGCCGGTGGTTTCAGCTTCCAGGAGCTGAACCTGACCATTGATGACATCGCGGCCATGTCCCACGGCGGGGCAGACCTGTCCTACGATTTCATCACCCGGCCGGCCTACCAGCATGCCTTGCTCACCGGGCGCACGGAATTTTTGCGGTTGATGCTTAAGGAGATGCACAAGTTCGGCGTAGACCCTGCGTCCTTGATCCATGCCTTGCAGAACCACGATGAGCTGACCCTGGAGTTGGTGCACTTCTGGACGTTGCATGCCCACGACCAGTTCATGTACCAAGGCCAGACCTTCCCCGGCAACATTCTGCGCGAGCATATCCGCGAGGAGATGTACGAGCGCCTGGCCGGCGAGCATGCGCCTTACAACCTGAAGTTCGTCACCAACGGGGTGTCCTGCACCACCGCCAGCATCATTACCGCCGCCTTGGGCATCCGCGATCTGGATACCCTCACTGAGGACGACATCCAACGCATCCAGCACATCCACCTCTTGCTGGTGATGTACAACGCGATGCAGCCAGGTGTATTCGCGCTTTCTGGCTGGGACCTTGCCGGCGCCTTGCCGCTACCGGCTGATCAGGTCGCGCACTTGATGCAAGACGGCGATACCCGCTGGATACACCGCGGTGCCTATGACCTGGCAGCGCTGGACCCTAGCGCTGAAGTGTCCACCGGGGGCATGCCAATGGCGCGCAGCCTGTATGGCAGCCTGGTTGACCAACTCAAGCGGCCGGATTCGTTCGCCTCACAGCTGAAGAAAATCCTCGCCGTGCGCCGGGCCTATGACATTGCCGCCAGCAAGCAAGTCCTGGTCCCGGACACTGAGCATCCGTCACTGTTGATCATGGTCCATGAGCTGCCAGCCGGCAGAGGCACACAAATCACTGCGCTTAACTTCGGCAGTGAAGCCTTGGTGGAAACCCTCCACTTGCCGGGTATTGCGCCGGGCCCAGTGGTGGACATCATCAACGAGCGGGTGGAAGGCGACCTGACCGAGGCCGGCGATTTCACCATCAGCCTCGACCCCTATGAGGGCCTGGCCCTGCGTGTGGTAAGTGCGAGCTTGCCGCTGTAGACATAAGTGAGGTAACGGCGCAGGAAAGCGCCAACCGGCTCGCGAACCTTGAACGTCAAGGTTCGCGAGCCTTTTTTTAGGCCTTTGCCAACTGCGCCTTGGCCAGCTTCACCACGTTCTCTACGGTAAAACCGTACTGCGCCTGCAGCTTGCTGATCGGCGCGGAGGCGCCGAAGCTGTTCATTACTACCTTGGCACCGGTCATGCCCACATACCGGTCCCAGCCCAGGGGGCCGGCCTGCTCGATGGCCACGCGGGCGGTAATGGAGGGCGGCAGCACGCTGTCCTTGTAGGCTTGGTCCTGATCCTCGAACAATTCCCAGCTCGGCATGGACACCACCCGGCTCTCAATGCCTTCGGCATACAGGTGCTCATGGGCTTCGATGGCCAGGCTAAGCTCGCTGCCCGTGGCCAGTAACAGCACCTTGGCGTTGGCGCTACCGGCCAGCACGTAGGCACCGCGCTCTACTCCTTCAGCGGCTGCATAGCGCTTGCGGTCCAAGGTCGGTAACGGCTGGCGGCTAAGCACGATGCACGAAGGGCGGTCAGTTTGCTTGAGCGCAACCTTCCAGGCCTGCGCGGTTTCATTGGCGTCCCCGGGGCGCAGGGTGATCACCCCTGGGGTGGCGCGCAGTTGCGCCAACTGCTCGATGGGCTGGTGGGTAGGGCCGTCTTCGCCCACGCCGATGGAGTCGTGGGTGAACACGAAAATCACGGGCAGCTCCATGATCGCGGCCAAGCGAATCGGCGGCTTCATGTAATCGCTGAACACTAGAAAGGTCGAGGTGTAAGGGCGCAAGTAGCACAGGGCCAAGCCGTTGGCGATGGCGCCCATGGCATGTTCACGCACGCCGAAGTGCAGGTTGCGGCCTTGATAACTCGCCGCTTGGAAACTGCCCGCGCCTTCGAAGGTGAGGTTGGTCTTGGTGGAAGGCGACAGGTCGGCGGAGCCGCCCAGCAGCCAGGGGATTTGCTGGGCGAACGCATTGAGTACCTGACCACCGGATTGCCGACTGGCGACGCCTTTGGCATCGGCGGGGTACAGCTCAAGGTGCTCGGCCCAACCTTCCGGCATCTCGCCCGCGCGCATCCGGGCCAGTTGGTCAGCCAACGTAGGGTCCGCGCTTTCAAGGGCAGTGTGAGCGGCTTCCCACGCGCTGTAAGCGCCCTGGTTACGCTCGCGCAACTGCGCTTGCAGCCAGCCCTTGGCGTCGCTCGGTACACTAAATTGCGCGTCCGGGTCCCAGCCATAGGCGGTTTTCGCCAGGCGGATTTCATCTTCGCCCAACGGCTCGCCATGGGCCGCGGAGGAGTTGTGCTTGTTGGGCGCGCCATAGCCGATCACGCTGTCTACAACGATCAATAACGGTGCTTGCCCCCCGCCTTCGAACTGCTTGAACGCCTGGGCCAGGGCCGCGGTGTCGTTGGCATCGGTCACATGCAGTGTATTCCAGCCATAGCCTTTGAAGCGGGTGATCACGTCTTCGCTGAAGGCCAGTTCGGTGTGGCCTTCGATGCTGATGGTGTTATTGTCATAGATCCAGCACAGGTTGCCCAGCTTGAGGTGGCCTGCAAGGGAGGCTGCCTCGCTGCTCACGCCTTCCATCATGTCGCCATCGCCGCACAACGCGAACACCCGGTAATCGAACAGGGCACCCTTGGCATGGTTGAAGCGCTCGCCCAACCAGTGGCTGGCCATGGCCATGCCCACGCTGTTGGCGCAACCCTGGCCCAGAGGGCCGGTGGTGGTTTCCACCCCCGTGGTCATGCGGTATTCCGGGTGGCCTGGGGTTTTCGAAGACATTTGCCGGAACTGTTTGATGTCTTCCAGGCTAACGGCTTCGTTACCTGAAGGCTTGCCGTCGGCATTGATCTCTATCACGCCCGCCAGGTGCAGCAATGAGTACAGCAGCATGGACGCATGCCCGGCTGACAGGACGAAACGGTCGCGGTTGGGCCAATCCGGGTGATCGGGGTGGTAGCGCAGGAATTGGCTCCACAGTGTATAGGCCACAGGCGCTAGCGCCATGGGCGTACCCGGGTGGCCAGAATTGGCCTTTTGCACCGCGTCCATGCTCAGGGTACGGATAGTGTCGGTGCAGAGGCGATCGCGGGCTTGGCGATCGGCGTCAGACAGGGAGGAAGGTGCTTGCATGGTTGAGGTCCTTGGTCGACGGTGAGTCGATTAGCGGACCGGCGCGCGGCCGGCTCCGTAACCGTGCTGGTTATGAAGCTGACCGCGGGGGGGCGGGTGAGTTGCTTTTGTTAACGTAGCGCTTGGCTTAGCCATGGCTGACAACACGCCCTATCAAGCCATGCCGGGCAACTCGTGGGGGCGCAGGTCAAATACCAGCACCTCGGCGTTCTGCCCATCGCTTAGCGTTAGCGTGCGTTCCTGGCGCACCCTCACCCCGTCGCCCTCTACCAGTGCCTGGCCATTGAGGGTCACGCTACCCTGGGCCACATGCACGTAGGCATAGCGGTTTTCGGCCAACGTGAGCTCAGCCTGCTCGGCGCCATCGAACAAGCCTGCGTACACACGTGCGTCCTGGCGTACGCTCAGTGACCCTTGGGCGCCCTCGGGGGAAATGATCAGCCGCAGCGTGCCGCGCTTTTCGTCAGGGCTAAAGTGCTGCTGCTGATAGCGCGGCTTGGCCCCTTGCTCATTAGGCACGATCCAGATTTGCAGAAAGTGCACGGGTGCATCAGCGGCGTGATTGAACTCACTGTGGGTCACGCCACTGCCTGCGCTCATCAGTTGCACGTCACCGGGGTGGATCACTGAACCGGTGCCCAGGCTGTCCTGGTGAGCCAGGGCGCCTTCAAGCACATAGGAAAAAATCTCCATGTCCCGGTGCGGGTGCTGACCAAACCCTTGGGCGGCGGCCACGCGGTCATCGTTGATCACCAGCAGGTCGGAAAATCCTTGCTCTTTAGGGTCGCGATAAGAGGCGAAGGAGAAGGTATGAAATGATTTGAGCCAGCCGTGATTGGCCACGCCACGTTCAGTGGATTTGCGTAGAGCGAGCATTGTGTTCACCTCGTACAGGTTGGTATGGGGCCAGTCTACTGTCCTTTATGAGCTGTATTAAGTAGGCTGGCGGGGCCATACTGTCTCCTTAAGGTTGACAATGGCGGCACCAGGTATGAACCCGTTCGAAGATATGCGCCTGTTCACTCAAGTGCTCGAATCCGGCAGCTTTACCGCCGCCGCTGGGCAGCTAGGGGTATCCAAACAGTTTATCAGCCGGCGGATCATGGCCTTGGAAGCACGGCTAGGCGTGCGGCTACTCAACAGGTCGACTCGCCGCCTGGACATCACCCCGCTGGGGCACGCCTATCATGAAGCGGCGCTACGGCTGCTCGGCGAGGTAGAACAGGTCGAGCAAAGCATCGCCGGGCAACAGGGGCAGCCTAGGGGCACCCTGCGATTGAGCGCGCCGCTGTCGTTCGCGGTGGAGCACCTTAGTGGATTGTTTCCACTGTTTATGCAGCGCTATCCGCAGGTTTGGGTGGAGGTGGACCTGAGCGACCGCTCGGTGGACCTGCTGGCCGAAGGCTTCGACCTGGCGCTGCGAATTGGCCAACTGGAAGATTCGAGCCTGATCGCCCGGCGTATCGCCGAGGTGGAGCGCGTTTGGGTGTGCAGCCCCGGCTACCTGGCAGCGCGCGGAACGCCTGAGAACCCCGCAGCCTTGGCGGGGCACGCCTGCCTTCCCTATGGGCACGGGCGTACCTCTCAATGGCGCTTCGAGCGCGACGGCAAGGCCGAGTGGATACCTGTGACCGGCCGCCTGCGCGCCAACAATGGTGAGGTGCTTCGCGATGCGGCCATCGCCGGCTTGGGTATCACCTTTCTGCCGTTGTTCATCGTTAAAGGCGCGCTAGCCGATGGCCGCCTTACCCGGGTACTGGACCCTTGGCGGCCACCGGCCTTGGCGTTGTCGGCGTTATACCCGCAGCACCGGCAAGGCTCGCGTGCCGTACAGGTGCTGGTGGAATTTCTGCGGGAACAACTGGGGGAGGCCTTATGAGCGGCCTCGCGCGTGGCACATGAAGAGTGCCAGGCCCACCAGTGGCAGCGCGGCGCCCACTGTCACCACGCCCGCCCAGCCAGCGCGCTCGTACAGGCTGCTGGCAAAGGCTGAACCCAGTGCCCCGCCAATGAAGATACTGGTGACATACAGGCCATTGAGGCGCGCCCGGCTCTGGGCATCCAGGGCATAGATCAACCGCTGCCCGGTAACCATGCTCATCTGCACGGCAAAATCCAGCACAACGCCGGTCAAGGCCAGCCATAGCACACCATTGCCTGGCAGCAGCGCCAGTAGGAAGGCCACGGGCGCCAGCAGCAGCGCCAGCAGGGTGGCCACTTGGCCGTGCCCCGCATCGGCCAGGCGGCCGGCGATGGGTGCCGCTACCGCGCCCATGGCCCCTACCAGCGCGAAGAGAGCGATTTGGGTTTGGCTTAGCCCATATACCCGGGATAGCTCAATAGGCACCGTAGTCCAAAACAGGCTAAAGGCGGCAAACATCAGTGCCTGGTAATACGCCCGCTCTCGCAGTGCGGGGTAGCGCGCGAGCAGGCCGACCATGGACAGCAGCAACTGCCCATAGGTAGCGGCATGGGCCGGTTGTCGGCGCGGCAGGGTGAACGCCAGCAGGGCCAGGATCGCCAGCATGGCCATTGCGGCAAGAATAAACACGGCTCGCCACCCCAAATGGTCGGCGATCAAGCTGGCAACCGGGCGCGCCAGCAGGATGCCCAGCAGCAGGCCGCTCATGATATTGCCCACCACCCGGCCACGGACGGCTTCCGGTGCCATATGGGCCGCCATGGGAATCAGCATCTGCACCGCCACCGAACTGAACCCGATCAGCAGCGAAATCCCCAGAAATACATCGGCCCGCTGGCTAAAGGCCGCGCCCAGCAAACTCAAGCCCGCTACCACTACCGTAGCGAGGATCAACCGACGGTTTTCTAAAAGGTCCGCCAAGGGCACCAGCAGAAACAGCCCAAGCGCATAGCCGACTTGGGTCAGGGACACCACCAGGGACGCGCCATGGGCCGAGAGCCCCACTGCCGGGGCGATCAACTCGATGATCGGCTGGCTGTAGTAGATATTGGCGACGATGGCACCGCAACAAAAGGCAAACAACAGCACCAGGCCAGAGGTCAGGGAGGTATGGGCGGGCGCGGGAGAAGGTTGGGTCATAGTGCTGCCGAGTAGAGTAGATCGTCAGAGAGCGTAGTGGGGGCAGGCTTGAGCACAGCCTTCCCGGTGTTCACACCAAGCGAGGTTAGCAGTATCAGGCCCTGGTGGGCTTGTAGGTTTTCAGCATGCCAGCGGTTAACGATTAAAATTGCTGCCGTCGCTGATATTGGAACAGTTCGCATTATTTGCTCCTATCTAGAGAGGCCCGCCCAACGCCGCCGCCAGCAACTCCTGGGTATACGGGTGTTGCGGCGTTTCGAACACGTGGTGGCTTGGGCCGTACTCCACCACTTGGCCGTCCTTGAGCACCAGAATGTCGTGAGCCAGCGCCCGTATCACGGCCAGGTCATGGCTAATGAATAAGTAAGTCAACCCGTGGCGCTGCTGGAGGGTTCGCAACAGTGCGACCACTTGCTTTTGCACCGTGCGGTCCAACGCCGAGGTGGGTTCATCCAGCAGGATCAGCCTAGGCTTGAGCACCAAGGCCCGGGCGATGGCAATGCGCTGGCGCTGCCCCCCGGAAAACTCATGGGGGTAGCGATGGCGAGTGGTGGGGTCCAGGCCTACTTCCTGTAGCGCCTCGATCACCGCGTTGTCGCACTGGCGGGCGTCGGCCTCCAAATGTACCTCCAGGCCCTCGGCGATGATCTGTGCCACCGACAGGCGTGGGCTAAGGCTGCCGTAGGGGTCTTGGAAGACGACCTGCATCGCACGCCGCCAGGGGCGCATCTGCTTCTGGTTCAGCCCATGCAGCGGCTGGCCTTCGAACTCAATGCTGCCTTCGGCATCGATCAGCCGCAAAATGGCCTGGCCCAGGGTGGACTTGCCTGAGCCGGACTCACCCACGATGCCAAGGGTTTTACCGCGCTGCACGTCAAGGCCAACCCCATCCACGGCCTTTACATGGCTCCAGGGTTTGCGCAACAGGCCGCCGCCTAACGCATACCAGACTTTCAGGTCACGCACCTGTAGTACCGGCTCGCGTTCCTCCCTGGGCAAGGCTTCGCCGGCAGGCTCCGCATCAAGCAACAAACGGCTGTAAGGGTGTTGAGGCTGGGCGAAGAGCACCTCGCAGGGCGCCTGCTCGACCACTTCCCCAGCCCGCATCACGCATACCCGCTGGGCAATACTTCGCACCAGGTTGAGGTCGTGACTGATCAGCAGCAGGGACATGCCCAAGCGTTGCTGCAAGGATTTAAGCAACAGCAGGATTTTGCGCTGCACGGTCACGTCCAGGGCCGTAGTGGGCTCGTCAGCGATCAACAGCTCTGGCTCGCAGGCCAAGGCCATGGCGATCATCACCCGTTGCCGTTGCCCCCCCGAGAGCTGATGGGGGTACGCCTTGAGCCGGCTTGCCGGGTTGGCGATCCCTACCAGTTCCAACAACTCCAGCGTGCGCGCCTTGGCCGCCTGGCCCGCGAGGCCGCGGTGCACCAGCAGGGTTTCGCCGATCTGCCGCGCCACGGTGTGCAAGGGATTGAGCGAGGTCATCGGCTCCTGGAAGATCATCGCAATGCGGTTGCCACGCAGTTGGCGCAGGGTAGTGCCATTGGCGCCGACCAGTTCCTCGCCTCGGTAGCGAATGCTGCCCTGGGTATGGCTGTCCGCGGGCAACAGTTGCAGGATGGCATTGGCGGTCACTGACTTACCCGAGCCGGATTCCCCTACCAGGGCCAGGCACTCCCCCGGCAGGATGTCCAGGCATAGGTTGCGCACCACTGGGTCGCCACCAAAGCCGATCCACAGGTCGCGGATCTGGATCAAGGGTTCAGGCATGGCGGGCTCCATTTCAAGACCGGGGGTCGAAGGCATCACGCAACGCCTCACCAATGAACACCAACAGGCACAGGATCACACCTAAGGAGAAGAATGCGGTCAGCCCTAACCAGGGCGCTTGCAAATTCTGTTTGCCTTGGGCGATCAGCTCGCCCAGGGACGCACTCCCGGCCGGCATGCCGAAGCCCAGGAAATCCAGCGCGCTCAAGGTGGTGATGGCGCCGGTAAGGATGAACGGCAGGTAGCTCAGGGTGGCGTTCATGGCATTGGGCAGGATATGCCGCAGGATCACTCGGCGCGCGGGCAGCCCCAGGGCGCGCGCGGCTTTCACGTACTCCAGGTTACGCCCGCGCAGGAACTCCGCCCGCACTACGTCTACCAAGGCCAGCCACGAGAACAAGGTCATGATCCCCAGCAGCCACCAGAAGCCAGGCTCCACAAAACCAGACAGGATGATCAACAAATACAGCACCGGCAGGCCGGACCACACCTCTTGCAAACGCTGCCCGAGCAGGTCTACCCAGCCCCCGTAATACCCTTGCAGCGCGCCAGCGGCGACACCGATCAACGAGCTGAGCAACGTTAGCGCCAGCGCGAACAAGATCGACACCCGGGCGCCATGGATCACCCGCGCCAGCACGTCACGGGCCTGGTCATCGGTGCCCAGCCAGTTCACCTCGCTGGGCGGGCTTGGGGCAGGGCGGGCCAGCTCATAGTTGGGGGTGTCGGGGCCGAAGGCGATGGGTGGGAACAGCATCCAGCCGTCTTGCTGGGTGATCAGCTTACGGATGTAGTCGCTACGGTAGTCTGGCTGGAAGGGCAACACCCCACCGAACTGTTGCTCTGTGTAGCGCTGGAACACCGGGAAGTAATACTGCCCGTTGGCCTTGAGCACTAGCGGCTTGTCATTGGCGATCAGCTCGGCGCCCAGGCAGAGCATAAACAGCAGGCCGAACACCCACAGCGACCACCAGCCCCGCCGATGTTTGCGAAAACGGTCCAGGCGCCGCCGTGCCACGGGAGAAAGGCGCATCAGGCGTTCCTCGAAAAATCGATACGGGGGTCGACCAGGGTGTAGCAGATATCACCCACCAGCTTGATCAGCAGCCCGAACAGGGTGAACAGGAACAACGCGCCGAACACCACCGGGTAGTCGCGCGACACGGCCGCCTCATAGCTCATGCGGCCCAGGCCGTCGAGGGAGAAGATCACCTCGACCATTAGCGAGCCGGCGAAAAATACGCTGATAAACGCTTGGGGCAGCCCAGCGACCACCAGCAGCATGGCGTTGCGCAGCACGTGGCCATAGAGTACCCGCCGCTCGCTCATGCCTTTGGCGCGCGCGGTCACCACGTATTGGCGGGTCACTTCATTGAGAAAGGCGTTCTTGGTCAGCATGGTCAGGCTGGCGAAGCCGCCGATAACCAAGGAGAACACCGGCAGTACCAGGTGCCAGAAATAATCGGCCACTTTGCCCAACGGCGAGAGTTCGTCGAAATTGTCCGATACCAGCCCCCGCACCGGGAACCAGTCCAGCCCGGTGCCGCCGCAAAATACGACAATCAGCAGCATGGCGAAGAGAAACGAAGGCATGGCGTAGCCAATGATCACCGCGCTGCTGGTCCACACGTCAAAGGGGCTGCCATGGCGCACGGCCTTGCGAATGCCTAAAGGAATGGAGACCAGATAGGTAATGAGCGTGGCCCAGAAGCCCAGCGAGAGGGTGACCGGCATCTTTTGCAGAATCAGGTCAGTCACCTTGGCTCCGCGGAAAAAACTCTCGCCAAAATCGAACACGGCGTAGTGCTTAAGCATCAGCCATAGCCGCTCGGGGGCAGGCTTGTCGAAACCGTACTGGCGTTCGATGCTCTTGATCATCTGCGGGTCCAGGCCACGGCTGGCGCGGGAGCCGCCCAGGGCGCCCTCTCCACTACCGCCCCCGACAGCGCGGTCACCCACGCCCTGCAAGCGGGCGATGGCTTGTTCCACCGGCCCACCGGGAGCGGCTTGAACAATTACAAAATTCACTAGCAGGATCGCCACCAGGGTAGGAACAATCAACAGCAAACGGCGCAGGATATACCGGGTCATGGTCGCTGCCCTTCAACACTGCGCTTGGCCATCTGCTCTGAGGTCAGCGCAGTGGGGCTCACTTCCCACCAGGTATCCGGCGCCTCTTCATAGGCGGCTTGCACCGCCGGAATACCGAAGCGGTTCCACCACACCGTGGAGGTGCCTGGGGGGTAATAGTTGGGTATCCAGTAGTGATTCCATTGCAGGGCACGGTCCAAGGCATGGGCGTGATTGACCATGTCCTCATAGCTGCCGGCCTTTACCACGCCATCGATCAGGCTATCCACGGCCGGGTTGCGTAGCACCATGTAGTTGCCCGAGCCCGAATCGGTGGCTGACGCCGAGCCAAAGTAGTTGTACAACTCCAGGCCAGGGGAGGCCGATACCGGGTAGCCGGCCACGATCATGTCGTAGTCCCGGGCCATCAGGCGGTTTAAGTATTGCGAAGGGTCGATCCGGCGGATTTGCAGGTCGATGCCGATTTGCGCCAGGTTGCGTTTGTAGGGCAGCAGCAGCCGCTCAAGGCTGCTTTGGGCATTGAGGAAGGTAAAGCTCAGGGGGGCACCTTGGGCATTCACTAAGCGATCACCACTGGGGTGCCATCCGGCCTCGGCCAGCAACTGCAGGGCCCGCAGTTGCTTGTCCCGAATGTTTCCGCTGCCGTCGGTGACAGGCGCCTGGAACGCCGGGCCGAATACTTCCGGCGGGAGTTGATCGCGCAGCGGCTCCAGAATTTTTAGCTCTTCGGGGGTAAGCGCTCCGGTGGCGGCCAGGGGGCCGTTGGAGAAAAAACTCTGCTGGCGCACGTACAGGTCGCGCATCAGCTGGCGGTTGCTCCACTCAAAATCCCAGAGCATGGCCAAGGCTTCCCGCACCCGGCGGTCCTGAAACAGCGGGCGGGCCAGGTTGAACACATAGCCTTGGGCCGTTTGCAGCCCTTTGGGGGCCAGGTGTGCCCGTTGCAGGCGGCCGTCATCCAGCGCGGGCCCTGCGTAGCCAATGGTATAGGCGGTGGCGGAGAACTCACGGTTGTAATCGAAGCCGCCGCCGCGCAACACCTGCCGAGCCACTTCGATGTCCCCAAAATATTCCACCGTGACCCGATCGAAGTTGTACATGCCCTGGGTTACGGGTAGGTCCTTGCCCCACCAGTCGGGGTTGCGCTCGAACACAACACTGCGGCCGTTGTCGACCTTGCTCACCCGATAAGGGCCGCTGCCCAGTGGTGGCTCGAACCCCCCGCCATTGGCAAAATCCCGGCCTGCCCACCAGTGCTTTGGAAAGACCGGCAGCGTGGCCACATCCAGGGGAAGGGTACGGCTGTCGCGGTTCTTGAAGTCGAAACGCACGTGGCGCTCGCCTTCCACCACCACCTGGGCGACATCGGCGAACTGGGCACGGTAGCGCAGGCTGCCCTGAGTCATCAGTAAGTCGAAGGTAAAGCGCACGTCCTCGGCGGTAATAGGTGTACCGTCCGCGAAGCGAGCACGGGGGTCCAGCTCAAGGCGTAGGCTCAAGCCATCAGCACTGAGCGTTAGCGAACGGGCCACCAAGCCATAGACGGTATAGGGCTCATCCAGGGAGCGTACCGCCAAAGGTACGTACACCAGGCCCTCGATCTGGGAAACACCAATGCCTTTGTCGATAAAGGGCATAAGGTGGTCGAACTGGCCAATATCCATGGCCGCGCGGCGAAAGCTCCCGCCTTTGGGAGCAGTGGGGTTTACGTACTCGAAATGCTCGAAGCCCGCTGGGTATTTCGCAGCTTCCCCATAGACGGTCAACGCATGGGCAGCCCAAGCTTGAGGCGATACGGCTGAAAGCAGCGCCAAAGCGCAACACACAGAGAGGGAAACCGAGCGCATGGGCAACCTTGAGCGGGTGTGCGAAGAAATATTCGGTTGCAATCATGCACGTCCGCGCGCAGAAACAAAACGGCTCGCTTAAAAGCGAGCCGCCGGTGCGCCGGTAACGAGTCAATCCTGGCGGCTGGTAACCTCTAACAGGTGATAACCGAACTGGGTTTTCACCGGGCCCTGTACAACATTGATCGGGGCGCTGAACACTACCTGATCGAATTCCTTGACCATTTGCCCGGGGCCGAATGAGCCCAGATCGCCGCCTTGGCGGCTCGATGGGCAGGACGAATTGGCCTTGGCGACTTCAGCGAAGTCGGCGCCGCCTTCGATCTGGTTCTTGAGTTCGTTGCACTTTTCTTCGCTGGACACCAGGATGTGGCGGGCGGTGGCTTTAGCCATGGGAATCACTCCTCGATAAATGAACGAAACAGCCTAACCTGCGCTGGCGTATCAAGCCAGTGCTAAGCGTTGTGATTCGCTAGCCCCGTTGCCGAGCCTTGCCAAGCAAGGCGCGGACGTGTCGGACCTATTCGCCTGCTTCGCTGGCTCCTACAGGCTGACCTGCGCACCTGTCCCACCCTCGGTGCAGTTCAGGGTGTAGGAGTGAGCGATAGCTCGCCAAAGCTGCATCGCGAGGGTTGTCTACGGCCCGAATGAAAGAAGGCGCTGCGCAATGCCGCTTCGGTAGCTTCCCAGCCCAAACAGGCGTCGGTGACCGATACGCCGTAGCGCAAATCCCCGCCCAAGGCCTGGGCGCCTTCGAATAGATGACTTTCCAGCATGACCCCCACCAGGTTGCAATTGCCCAGGCGGCGTTGATGCAATACCTCAGCCAGTACATCGGGTTGGCGGGTAGGGTTTTTTCCACTGTTGGCATGGCTGCAATCGACCATTACACGGGTGTTCACGCCGGCCTTGCGCAAATCGGCCTGGGCCTGGGCCAAATGTGCCTGGCTATAGTTAGGCCCCTGGTGGCCGCCGCGCAGTACCAGATGGCAGTCTGGGTTGCCGTTGCTTTGGAGCAGGGCCGGGTGGCCCTCCAGGCCCAGCCCGAAGTAGCAGTGAGGGTGGGCGGCACTGCGGATGGCGTCACAAGCAACCCCTAGCGAACCATCGGTGCCGTTCTTGAAGCCCACCGGCAAGCTCAAGCCGCTGACCATCTCCCGATGCACCTGAGATTCAGTCGTGCGTGCGCCTACCGCGCCCCACGCCAGAAGGTCGTCGAAGTACGCCGTGGCCAAGGGTTGCAGCAGCTCGCCGGCCAGCGGTAGACCCAGGTCCAAGAGCTGGAGCATCAGTTCCCGGCACAGGCCAAGGCCGTGGTGCATATCCTGGCTGCCATCCAGGCGCGGGTCGTAGAGCAGCCCCTTCCAGCCTACGGTGGTGCGAGGCTTCTCCACATAAGCGCGCATCACAATCAACAGCTCATCTTGTAACTCATGGGCCAAGGCGGCCAGTCGAGCGCCGTAGGCTACGGCAGAGGCTGGATCGTGCAGCGAGCAGGGGCCTACAACCACCAGTAAACGCTCGTCGTGGCCAGCCAGAATGCTACGAATATGCTGGCGGTGCTGTTGGACCTGGGCACCTAAAGCGGCGCTCAAGGGTAGCGTTTGGCGCAATTCCAAGGCGGTGGGAAGCCGCTGGCTCGCAATAGGCTGGGGTGCCAATGGCAAGGGCTGGGCAAGGCTGGAACAGGTGAGGGTAGGGGTAACCAGGGTAGTCATGGGCAAACCTCGTTGCCCGCCGCGTATCAGGCACGCAGGCGGGTGGGTGTCGGTGTTCGTAAGCGCGCACAGGCGCGAGCGTGGGGCGTGCCGCCTTGGGTGGACCGAACGCAGGCGGCGGGCTGGGCCGAATGGGGTTGGGTAAATCGCCAGGTGTGGTAAACAAAGCAGCGGTAGGTGGCGTGATACATGGTTGTCTCCAAACAGTTAACGGGGCAGGAAAACAAAACCCCCAGTCGGGTGGCCGACTGGGGGTTTTTGGAAAAACGCTGTCAGGCTACCCGGCTAGTGGGCGCCTGTGTGAAAAGTCACCGGCGCCAGAGGCTAAACCAGTAACCAAAATAAGACCGGGCACAGGCATTGGCGCCGCGCACAACGTCACCGGCCCAGTACTGGGAGGCGCGGGTGGCGTAAGTGGCAGGTGATGCGAACATGCTAGTGTCTCCAGATCAGGCTTGGAGCTTACGTGAGCGTTCCGGCGACTGCAATGCCCCGGTGCTTTTGCCTGGGCCTAGCTGTGGAGTAACCATGGAACTTGAATTCAACGCAGCCAGCGAAGCCGACCTACCCTTTGCCCGAGCCCTCGCGCGGCGCGGGATGATGCCTTATTACACGCGCCACGGCTTGTGGTGGCGTGACGAGGATTTTGACCAGGGCTGGAGCTGGCGAGAGAACTATCTGCTGCTCCAAGAGGGGCGCGCCTTGGGTTTCGTCAGTCTGAGCACCGATGCGCGCGCATTGTATATTCGTGAGCTGCACGTACTGGCCGAGGCGCAAGGGCAAGGCATTGGCTCGGCGGTGCTGGACCACGCCGCCGAGCTCGCCGCGGCGCGCAGGCTGCCACTGCTGCGCCTTATGGTGTTCAAGGATAACCCTGCCCAGCAGCTCTATCACCGCAAAGGCTTGCGGGTAGTGGGGAGCGACGCCTGTTTCTGGCGCATGGAACGCCACCTCAAACTCGCGGATGCGCCGCCTATGGCTTTTCTCTAACCGCTTTTGAACGCAGGGCATCGTAGTGCTGCTTTTCCAGGGGGATCGCGTTGGGCTTGCCCAATTCTTCCATTGGAATGCGATAGGTTTCACGGGCGGTAAAGGCGGCCAAGGCCGCGATAAGGGTCACGGCAAAGGCGATACTGCCCACGGCAATGGGAATATTATCCGAGCCAGGCGGCGCTACAGCGGCGAACAGCGCAGGCAGCAGCGCAGTAATCAGGGTGCCCAGGTTCTGGGAGATCGCCATGGCGGACACTCTGTAGCGGGTGTGGAACAGCTCCGGATAAAAGCTTGGGAACACGGCGTTATACCCCTGATACACCACGCCCCACATCAGGATCGACATGCCGAACGCCAAGGGGACGTTCTGCACGCTAATGGCATGCAGGTAGGCAAAGGACAGCACGCCTGCCCCCAGCGCGCCACCGATGATCATGGGCCTGCGCCCGACGTTGTCGGACCAGTTGCCTACGAAAGGAATGACCAGCACCGCCACCAGGTTGCCGATCACCGGAATCCACAGGTACACACTCTTGGGCATGCCGATCCCATAGGCCGGCTGCACGGCATAAGCCGCGCCAAAAATCGTTGCCACGACCGGGATCACGTTCATCAGCGCCATGCAGGTGACCAGGCCCATGTTCTGCCAGTTTTTCTGAAAAGCCTCGGCCACCGGGGATCGCGTAACGGCACCCCGGGCTTCGGCTTGGATGAACGCAGGGGTTTCCTGCACCTCTCTACGGATGATCACCCCGGCGATAAGTACCACGGCGCTAAGCAGGAATGGAATCCGCCAGCCCCAGCTATTGAAGGCGTCATCGGACATGAAGTAGGCCAGCGGCAGGAAGATCGCCGCAGCGAAGATTTGCCCAGCCTGTACGCCCTGCAGTGTATAGCTGGCGTAGTAGCCCCTTCGGCCAAAGGGGGCATGCTCCAAAATCATCGAACTGGCGCCGGAAATCTCCCCTGCTACCGCGAACCCTTGGATAAGCCGCAGCACCACCAGCAGTGTCGGCGCCAGCAGGCCCACTTGGTTATAAGTGGGTAACAAACCCACGGCCATGGTGGCAAAACCCATCAAGAACATGCACATCAGCAGCACGTTCTTGCGCCCCCGGGTGTCCCCCAGGTGACCCAGTACGAAGGCGCCGATCGGGCGGGCCACGTAGCCCACGCCATAGGTCGCCAAGGACGCGACAATGGCAACTTTTGGGTCGGTGGATGGGAAGAACACTTGGGGGAAAATCAGGGCCGCGGCTTGGGCATAGATAAAAAAGTCGTAGTACTCCAAGGCCGAACCAACCCAACCGCTGGCAGTCGCTTTTCTGGTCTGCCGCGCGCCGGGCGAGTGGCTGTCAGGGTGGGCCATGGGTGTCTCCGTGCTTTTATTATCAGCGGGCCGTGGCAGTGCCAGAATGGCAAACCTAATCGGGGCGCACATGAATATCAGCCGTACAGAAGGGCGTCAACACGAGCGCATGCCCGGTAAAGGGCGTTGGATCAACGCACCACGCCTTGGTGCCAAGCCGAGACGCGTGGCATGCCTGGGTTTCGCCTGCCTCGGCACTTAGCGTTCTGCTTAGGGTCGAAGCGGCATCTTTATAGCCTGGAAGGAACCCTGGACGTGTGGTGGATGGAAGTGCTTACGGCCTTGAAGGAAGAATTCGCGGACATCGGCGACCTCGAGCAAGTGACCAAGGTGATCGCGCGACTGCTGGTCGCGGCCTTGCTGGGTGGGCTTTTGGGCTATGAGCGGGAAAACAAGGGCAAGGCGGCTGGGGTGCGTACCCATATGCTGGTATCACTGGGGGCTGCCTTGTTTGTGATGGTGCCGCAAATGGCCGGTTCCCAGGCCGATGCCTTGAGCCGAGTGGTGCAAGGCATAGTCGCAGGCATTGGCTTTCTGGGGGCGGGCACTATTCTCAAGGGCCAGCGGATGGATATTCACCAAGTCAAAGGCCTTACCACGGCGGCAGGGCTATGGATGACGGCGGCTATCGGTACCGCCGCCGGCCTGGGGCGAGAAGCCACGGCAGTGCTCAGCACCCTGCTGGCCTGGGCAGTATTGGCCCTTGGGCCACGCTTGCTGGCCAAGGCAGAGCGCGAACACGACAAGCCTTGATCGCTCAGGGCAGAATCTTCGCCGTTCTTTCGTACAAGGCAAATATTGTCCACGCTAGCCCAAGCGATTTTGTTCGGTCAGCCGTTGCACCGCCAGGCGCCGGTAATAAGAGGGGGTCATGCCTTTGAGTTGCTGGAAGCGCCGATTGAAGTTGGAAATATTGTTAAAGCCGGACTCGAAGCACACCTCCGTAACCGGTTTCCTACCATCGGCCAGCAGTTCACAGGATTTGCTGATGCGCAGGCGGTTGACGAATTCCACGAAGCTACGCCCAGTGGACTGTTTGAACACGCGGGAGAAGTAGCTCGGCCTCATGTTCAAGTGCGCCGCCACTTCTTCGAGCGACAGCTCACGACTGTAATGGGCAAAGATATAATCCACCGCGCGGTTGGTGCGTTCTACGTTGCTTTCGTCGGCCAGGTCGACCGCGCTGGCGGCCGACAGCAGGAGATAGTTGTCGGAGTTGGCCAGGGCTTCCATCAGGATGAGAAAGTAGCCGATCCTGCTGATCCCCTGACTGGCGGCGATTTGCTCCATTAACACAGTGGCTTGGGCGATCAGGTTTCGATCCCTGAACTCGATCCCATAACGCGCCCGTTCCAGTAAGGGAGTGAGGGATTTTAGCTCTGCAAACGCCAGGGAATTGGGATCGAACAGCGTATCGGTGAAGTTCACCAGCATGTCCCGTTCCGGGAAATGCTCGCAGTCATCCAGTTGGCTGATCCAGTTATGGGGTAGGTTGGGGCCTGTGAGAAACAAACTGCCAGGTGTGAAGTTGCCTATGTAGTCGCCGATAAATACTTTTCCTGAACTGGCGGTGATCAAGTGAAGCTCGTATTCCTTATGGAAGTGCCAGCGCACCAGAGGACAAGGGAAGCCGTGCTGGCGATAAATAATGGACAAACCGGCGTGGTCATCCATGAGTTCATAGGAAGGGTCGCTCTGTCGGGTAGGCTTGTTCATTGCAAGTCTCGAATCCGGCGCCATGCACGCTGAGGTGAGCATAGCGGCGCATTCTTCTCAAACCAAGCCCGCGATCAGTGATTCACAACTTCGAATTAGCCGGCAGCGGCTTTAGGCAGCGTGCGCAAGCTTTGTAGCGCTTCATGTCGCTGGCGCAAGGCTTGGCTGGCCTTGCCCTCGCACTGGTGACGCATGGCCGACGCCAAGGCTTCGATGATACCCAGCGCGCTGGCATGGCACTCACCCAGCACCGGGTGGTTGGACGGCGCGTACAGGGTATGGCTCGCTACCCGTGCCAGTGGCGACGCTGGGGAATCGGTGATGGCCAATACCAACGCCTTGCGCGTCTGAGCGTACTTGGCCAGGGACAATAAGTGATCGCTATAAGGCGGCAGTGACACCGCGAACAGTACGTCTGATTGAGCAATGCCTGCCAAGCGACAGGCTGCTGCCTCGCTGCCGCCTTCTGTGCTCACCGCCTGCGCCTGTTGGCAAACCGGGAGGAATGAGCAGGCCGCCAGGCCAGCCAGATGATGGCAGCTACCGAAGCCTAGGGTGTATACCCGGTTGGCACCGATCAAGGCCGTGGTCATGGCGCTGAACGTGGTATCGGCATTGGCTGCGATAGCGGCGTCCATGTTGCCTTTAACAACACGAACCTGCAGTTCCAGCGCAAAGGCCCGATTAGAACGCTGCTGCAGTTCGTGCCGCACCTTATCGGTCGGGGAAATCAATGCGAGCAGGTTTTCGACCAAGGCCGCGCGCAGGCCAGTGAACCCGGCCAGTTGGATGGCATGGGCCAGGCGGTTTACAGCTGCTGTAGAAGCCCCGGTCGCAGCGGCAATCTCGTCGATATTCATCGTCGCCGATCGCATTGGGTTGCGCAGTATGAAGTCGGCGACCTTGCGTAACGCGGGTCTCAGGCTAGGTGACACGGTCACGAGGCTTCTCATGACCGGCGTATCGTAAACCAGGCTGCCGGTGATATTAAGCATGGTTTTTCCCCTCGGGTGAGGTTGTGTATAAGTAATTTTCAGCCCGAGTGTAATCCGGAAGAGTGGAGGATCCAAGGGTAAAACTGCAAAAAAACAGCCAGATTGAAGGGGAGTTTCGCTTTCAAATTTGATTTGTTAATCGCTGCACGCAGACGATGGGGATGAAACCCTGCTTACGTGCCATCGTAGCCTGCGGTGGCGGAGAATCCCAATAATTTTCAATGGGTTAGGATAAAGGAGTAAGGCGGGTGGGTACTGCTTTTTTATGGCGCCAAATTTGGTTCGGGCAGATGCCGTAACATTTGTACATATATAAACTTTTGAAAAGTTCCGCGCGCTGGCTATAGGAAGAGGGCGTACGTTAAGACAAGCACAGGTACAGGGCCGTATATGCCCTGTACAAGGTATTGGATCATGCTGGCAGCAATGCCCGCACGGCGTCCCTAAGGCTGTCGATGTTGAAGGGCTTACCGAGTGTCTGAACGCCTTCAGGCAGCTCCATGGTATTTCCGTAGCCGCTTGCAACCAGCACAGGCAGGCCGGGGCGTAATTGGAGCGCCAGCTTGGCCAGGTCTACGCCATCCTTATCAGCGTCGCCCAACCCCACATCGGTAATCAGTAAATCTATACCGTGGTCAGTGTGCAGTTGGTTGGCCGCCGCCTCCCAGCTATCGGCTTCGGCCACGGAAAACTCGAGTTCTTCCAACACGTCCACCATCAGCATGCGGACAATGTCATCGTCCTCAACCACGAGGATCTTGGAAGGGGCGTGTGCTGGCATGGGTACTTTCCGTCGATAAATAAAACACGGTTGACTAAGGCGTTGGTGCCGCTCGCGCGTCGGTGTTCACGGGAGGCAAAGCATCATCGCTAACCGAGTATCCTACGTGAAATCCGGCGCATTAATAAGAATTTTCAGTGTTGCCATAAAGGATGCGGGACCAGATGCAAATTTTTTGGCACACTCCGCCGCTGACCTCAGTTGGGCCATGGACATGAACAGACGCTTTTCCCTCGATGAGTTTGCTTTTCGCAAGATTCTGATGCGTAACGTAGCACTGCCTTTAGGCGTGGGTGTTGTCAGCGTCCTCGTGTTCGCGGGCCTGCTTAGCTACCTGATGTCGGTCATTGGCTGGGTCGACCATACCGACCGAGTGATCAATAACGCCAACGAGGCCGCTAAGCTTTCCATTGATAAAGAAACCGGCATGCGCGGGTATCTGCTGACCGGCGACGAGCATTTTCTTGACCCTTATGAGGTCGCCAAGCCGCGGATCTCCACGGAACTGGAAAGCCTGAAGGCCTTGGTAGTCGATAACCCTCAGCAGGTGGATCGGCTAAACCGCCTGGAAGGCCTGCAAAAAGCCTGGGATGCATTCGGCGAGGAAATGATTGCCATGCGTCGTCAGGGCGCGGACTTTCGTGCCGCCGTACAGGCAGGCCGTGGCAAGCGCCTAACGGACGAAATACGGATTGAGTTCGAAGCGTTCGTGGCGATGGAGCAGCAACTGCGTGTCCAGCGCAGTGAAGAGGTGACCCGTACCACCTGGGTATCAGTAGGGTTGTATCTGATGTTCGTGATACTGCTCAGCAGCTTGCTCGCTTACCGGGGGCGGCGCGACCTGCTCAATCTGTCTGACCAGTATGGCGACATCCTCGACGCGCAGAACCTCAGTGCCGAACGCCTCGAGGCCCAGGCCTGGCTACGTACCGGGCAAACCGAACTGGCCGAGCAGGTATTGGGGCAGTTGACCGTGCAGGCATTGGGCACCAATGTTCTTCGGTTCTTCTCGCACTACCTGGGCAGCGTAGTGGGCGCCATTTATGTGCGTGACGAACAGGGCAACCTGCGCCGGGTTGCGACCTATGGTTTTTCCCGCGAGCAGGAAAGCCGCGATCAGGTAATACGCCCGGCCGAAGGCACGGTTGGCCAGGTCGCTACCCAAGGCCGCCTGCACCGGCTCGATGATGTGCCTGCAGACTACTTTAAGGTGGCCTCGGGCCTGGGCGAGGGCTTGCCTAGAAGCGTAACGATATTGCCTGCGATCAATGACGGGCAAGTGAACGCTGTGATCGAGTTGGGCTTCTTGCGACCGCTGGCAGAGCGTGACATTGCCTTCCTTGAATTGATCGCGGGGAATGTGGGTACCTCCATCGAGGCCGCTCGCTATCGTCAGCGTTTGCAAGAAGTGCTGGCCGAAACCCAACAGCTCAACGAAGAGCTGCAGGTGCAGCAGGAAGAGTTGAGAACCGCCAATGAGGAGCTTGAGGAGCAATCCCGAGTATTGAAAGAATCCCAGGCGTACCTGGAAACCCAGCAAGCGGAGTTGGAGCAGACCAACGAACAACTGGCAGAGCGCACCGAGGCCCTGGCCAGCCAGCGCGATGCCCTGGAGCAAGCGCAGGTTCAGCTTGAAGAGCGTGCCGACGAGCTTCAGCGCTCCAGCCGGTACAAGTCTGAGTTTCTGGCCAATATGTCCCACGAGCTTCGCACGCCGCTCAACAGCTCGCTGATTCTGGCCAAGCTGCTGGCGGAGAATCCCGAGGGCAACCTGAGCGCGGACCAGGTGAAGTTCGCCGAGTCCATTTATTCGGCCGGCAATGACTTGCTGAATCTGATCAATGACATCCTGGATATCTCCAAGGTAGAGGCCGGGAAGCTGGATGTACGCCCTGAAAACACCAACGTACAGCGCCTGGCTGACAGCCTGCGCGTGATGTTCCAGCCTCTTGCGTCCAATAAGGGCCTGGAGCTGAGCGTGCGAGTGGATGACCATGCACCCAAGTCGATGTTCACTGATCGTCAGCGGGTGGAGCAGATCGTTAAGAATCTGCTGTCCAATGCCCATAAGTTCACTGAGAAGGGCCAGGTAAGCCTGACCATTACCCGTGAGGGCGAGCGCAATATCGCCTTTATCGTGCGCGACTCTGGCATCGGTATCGCGCCAGACCAGCAACAAGTGATTTTTGAAGCCTTCCGCCAGGCAGACGGCACCACCAGCCGCCGTTACGGCGGCACAGGCCTGGGCTTGTCGATTTCCCGCGACCTGGCAGCGTTATTGGGTGGCGCCATCAGCGTGAGCAGTACGTTGGGGCAGGGCAGCACCTTTACCCTGGTGTTGCCTGAGCACTATGAGCCTGGCTTGGTGCCCAGCCAGGGTGAACCACGCATTCTCGCCAACCCCAGCCCGGCCACGCAGGCGCCTATGCCCTTGGCCGCGCCCGTCCCGGTGGCACCGGTTTCAGTACCGCTGCCACGCTTCCCGGACGACCGCGAGCGAGAGGTTTCGGCGCAGCGTTGCATACTGGTGATCGAGGACGAACCGAGCTTTGCTCGCATCCTCTACGACCTTGCCCATGAGCTCGATTACCGTTGCCTGGTGGCCCATGGCGCGGATGAAGGCTTTGACCTAGCCGAGCGCTTCGTGCCAGATGCCATATTGCTGGACATGCGCCTGCCGGACCACTCTGGGCTGACGGTGTTGCAACGGCTGAAGGAACAGGCCGCCACTCGCCACATACCGGTGCATGTGATCTCCGTGGAAGACCGGGTAGAAGCAGCCATGCACATGGGCGCGGTCGGCTATGCGGTTAAGCCCACGTCTCGCGAAGAACTCAAAACCGTGTTCGCGCGCCTGGAAGCCAAGCTTACGCAGAAGCTCAAGCACATTCTGCTGGTAGAAGACGATGACCTGCAGCGCGACAGCATCGCGCGGCTGATTGGTGACGAGGACGTGGAAATCACCGCCGTGGGCTATGCCCAAGAGGCGTTGGACCTGCTTCGCGAGAATATCTACGACTGCATGATCATCGACCTGAAACTTCCTGACATGCTCGGCAACGATTTGCTCAAGCGCATGTCTACGGATGAGATTCGGTCGTTCCCGCCGGTGATCGTCTATACCGGGCGCAACCTGACCCGTGAAGAAGAAGCCGAACTGCTCAAATATTCCCGGTCGATCATCATCAAGGGCGCGCGCTCACCTGAGCGCCTGCTCGACGAAGTGACGCTGTTCTTGCACAAAGTCGAGTCTCAGCTGTCCCATGAGCGGCAGAAAATGCTCAAGACCGCGCGTAGCCGAGACAAGGTGTTCGAAGGCCGGAAGATTCTGGTAGTGGATGACGATGTACGTAACATCTTCGCCCTTACCAGTGCCCTGGAGCAAAAAGGGGCGGTGGTCGAAATAGGCCGTAACGGGCGTGAGGCCATTGAGCGGTTGAATGAAGTTGAAGAGATCGACTTGGTACTGATGGACGTGATGATGCCAGAGATGGATGGCTTTGAAGCGACTCGGGAAATCCGTAAGGACCCCCGTTGGCGTAAGCTGCCAATCATCGCCGTGACCGCCAAGGCGATGAAGGATGATCAAGAGCGCTGCCTGCAAGCGGGCGCCAATGACTACCTGGCCAAACCTATCGAGTTGGACCGGTTGTTCTCACTGATACGTGTGTGGTTGCCACAACTGGAGCGCATTTGAGTGGGCAAGGCATGCAGGATGATCGAACAGGCGCGTCGGCAATGACCGGTGAGCGCACTCTGGATATTGAAATCCGGCTGTTGATCGAAGCTATTTACCTTAAGTACAGCTACGACTTTCGGGATTACTCCGGCGCCTCGGTCAAGCGCCGGGTGCTCCATGCGCTTCGTCAGTTCGACTGCCGTACGGTGTCAGCGCTGCAGGAGCGGGTGCTGTACGACCCCGCGGCCTTTACCGAGCTACTGCAGTGCCTGACGATCCCGGTCAGTGAAATGTTTCGCGACCCGGAGCATTTTCTGGCGATTCGCAGAGATGTGGTGCCCTTGCTCAAGACCTACCCCTCGCTCAAGCTCTGGGTCGCCGGCTGTAGCACGGGCGAGGAGGTGTATACCCTGGCCATCTTGCTGCGCGAAGAAGGCTTGTTGGACCGTACGTTGATCTACGCGACCGACATCAACCCCACATCGCTGGAGCGAGCCAAGCAAGGTATTTACTCGTTGGAAGCCATTCGGGCTTATACCGAGAATTATCAGCGAGCTGGAGGTAAACGTAGCTTTTCAGACTATTACACGGCGGCCTACGACCACGCGATTTTCGACAGTAGCCTGCGGGACAACGTTACCTTCGCCGACCATAGCCTGGCCACCGATAGTGTCTTTTCCGAAACCCATATCATCACGTGCCGTAATGTTCTTATCTATTTCAATAAAAAATTGCAGGAACGCGCTTTTGGCCTGTTTCATGAATCCCTCTGTCATCGTGGCTTCCTGATGCTGGGGGCCAAGGAAACCTTGGACTTCACCGCTTACTCCAGCCGTTTTGAAACCCTGGCGCGCTTCGAGCGGATTTACCGGAAACTATGAAAGGGCGTTGGCCATGAAGCGTGCCCGCGAGGCAGTGGTGGTAGGCGCGTCCGCCGGTGGGGTAGAGGCCATGCTAACGGTATTGAGCGCTCTGCCGTCGGATTTCACGCTGCCGTTGATCATTGTGTTGCATATGCCAGAAGGGCGTAGGAGTGAACTGTCTACGGTGTTCGAGCGCAGGTTGCGCCGGCCCGTGCGGGAAGTCGATGACAAAACCGCCGTGGAATCTGGGGTCATCTATGTGGCGCCGCCCAGTTATCATCTGTCCATCGAGCAGGACCGCAGTTTCTCGCTCAGCGTGGAGCCCCGCGTGCATCACTCCCGCCCCTCGATCGATGTGCTCTTCGAGTCGGCTGCCGACGCATATGGCCAGGCCTTGGTGGGAGTGCTGATGACTGGCGCCAGCCACGACGGTGCCTCGGGTCTGCTGGCTATTCACCGTGCCAGCGGCCTGACGGTGGTGCAAGACCCGCAAGAAGCGAGGGTTGCGACGATGCCCGAGGCGGCGCTTCGGCTGTTCCGGCCCGACCACATTCTTACTTTGCAAGGCATCGGCGAGCTGCTCGCTGATCTGGACGCAGGCACATGTTAAGTCAAAGCCCCACCAAGTTATTGATCGTCGATGACCTGCCCGAAAATCTGTTGGCACTGGAAGCGTTGATCAGAAGTGGTGAGCGCGAAGTCTATAAGGCCTTGTCCGCTGATGAGGCCCTGGCGCTATTGCTCCAGCATGAGTTCGCCCTGGCGATACTCGATGTACAGATGCCTGGCATGAATGGCTTCGAGCTGGCCGAACTGATGCGCAGCACGGAAAAGACCAAGCATATTCCCATCGTATTCGTTTCCGCGGCGGGCAGGGAAATGAACTATGCCTTCAAAGGTTATGAAACCGGCGCGGTAGATTTTCTGCAAAAACCCCTGGACACCCTGGCGGTCAAGAGCAAGGTCAGCGTATTCGTGGACCTGTACCGCCAGCGCAAAACCTTGAAAGAGCAGCTTGAAGCCTTGGAGCGCAGCCGCAAACAGCAGGAAACCTTGTTGCTGCAACTGCAAGCGACCCAGAGCGAGCTGGAACATGCCGTGCGCATGCGCGACGACTTTATGTCAGTGGTCTCCCATGAAGTGCGCACGCCGCTCAATGGTTTGATCCTCGAGACCCAACTGCGGAAGATGCATGTTGCCAAAGGCAACGCCCAGGCCTTCACGCTGGATAAAATGCGCGGCATGGTCGAACGCGACGAGCGCCAGATCCAAAGTCTTATCCGCTTGATCGAAGACATGCTGGACGTAGCCCGGATCCGCACCGGCAAGCTGTCTATTCGGCCCGCCCGTTTCGATCTGGCGCAACTGGTCAGTAACGTGGTCGACCGCTTTACGCCCCAAGCGACCCAGGCCGGTATGGTGATCGAATACACCGGTAACAATCCGGTAATAGGGGAATGGGACGAGTTTCGTATCGAGCAGGTGGTGGTGAATCTGCTGACCAACGCTTTGCGCTACGGTGGCAAGGGCGTGGTGGAAGTCTCTGTGGATGTGGCCTGCGATATGGCGCGGGTGAACGTACGAGACCACGGTGCTGGGATCAGCCCAGAGGACCAACGGCGTATTTTCATGCAGTTCGAACGGGCGTCCAACCGCCACGGCATTGCCGGCTTGGGGTTGGGTTTGTTTATTTCAGAACAGATCGTTTCTGCTCACAGCGGCCGTATTACCGTGCAAAGCAAGCCCGGCGAAGGGGCGTTGTTTAGCATCCATCTGCCGCTGGTTTCCTGCCCCGCTTAACGACGCAACCTCTTATGGCACCCGCGGTCACATGGGCAGCCAAGCAGACATGACATAGGCAACGCAATGAGTGGAGACGCGCAAGACGTAGTGCTGATCGTTGAGGACGAGCCTTTGATACGGGCTAACCTCCGCGAGTACTTGCATGGAGAGGGTTACCACGTAGTGGAGGCCGAAAATGCCGTTGAGGCGTTCGACATCTTGTCGAGAAAACCTCACCTTGACCTGATGATTACGGATTTCCGATTACCGGGGGGCATTTCTGGCGTTGAAATCGCCGAGCCCGCGGTAAAGTTGCGCCCGGACCTGAAAGTCATTTTTATCAGCGGCTATCCGATGGAAGTGCGTGAAAGCAAGCACCCTATCGTCAAGCGCGCGCCCTTGCTGGCCAAGCCCTTCTTGCTGGATGACTTGCACACCTTGATGCGCAAAGAGCTTATTTGAGCGGGCCGGCCTTGAGCTCCTGCTGCAATAGGGGGTCATCGGGGTTTTGTTGTTCCAGCACCGCCAGGGCCATCTGCACATTTTGCAATTGCCCGGCGGCCTTCCAGTATTCCATCAACAGCACCCGCGCCTTGCGGTTCGCTGGCTGCCGCCTCACCAGTTGATCGAGCTGGGCCTGGGCAGCCTCTGGCTGTTCCAAGCGATGCAGGCTGGTGGCCAGGTCGATACGGTAGACACCATGGTTGGGCGCCAGCTCTACAGCCCGGGCCAAGGCGAGCAGGGCGTACTCGGGCTGCCCATGGTCCAGCAACCACAGCCCCAACTCGTGTTGCAAAAAGGCATCGTCCGGGTGTTCGCGAAGGGGCGCCGCCAGGGCTTCTCGCGCGGCGTCAGGCTGCCCAAGCGTATCCAATGCCCGTGCTAGCAACACTCTAGCTTGCAGGGTGCCCGGGCTTAGCGCCAGGGCATGCTGTGCCGCCTCGGCGGCCTGCTTAGGCAGCCCTTGGTGGAGCCTTACACGGGCGAGCTCCAACTGGGCACTGACGTTGCCGTTCTGCGCCCGCAAGGCCTGGCCCCAATCATCGATTACCGCTTGCAGCCCGGTGAAATACACGCCTAGGTCGTCTGGCGAGCTGTCCATCAAGCGCTTGGCGGCCTGATAGCGTATGGCAAGGTCTGGGTCGTCCAGCAATGGGCCCAAGGCGGTGGCGCGGGCCTGGCCTTCGGTCAGCTGCGCCAGCGCGTCTAAGGCTGCCAGCCTGACCGAAGCCGCCGAGCTGTCAAGGCCTGCTTGAGCGAAGGCCAATGCTCTGGCGCTAGGGTACGCTGGCAATGCGGCATATAGCGCAACCCGAGCAGTCTCGGACAAATCAGAGCGGCTTAATTGTTGATAGAGCAGCCGCGCCGCGCCAGCATCGCCTGACCGCGAAGCGCGTAGGGCCGTTTCGTAACTGTGCTGGGGCAACACCAGTGCGGGCGCTGGGGCAGGGCGGGTAAAATAGCCCAGGGCCAGCAGGGCGATCAAGGCAAGGCCAGATACCAGTAACATTCGTGTAGCACGGGTCATGCGTTGTTCCGTCAGGGCAATGCTCACAGCTTCGGTCACCTGCCCTGATGAGTCAAACGGCCTGATACAAGGCCTGGTCTAGTGGCGCGCGGCCAGTTCAGCGCCCAAGGCTGCCTTGGCGCCGCTACGCCACTGGGCCAAGACGGCCAGCAACACCAACACACAGGCGCCACAACCCAGGGCAAAGGCGAGCCATGCATGGCCTTGGGCAACCAAGTACAGGCCCGCGCCAGTCGCCAGGGCTTCGGCCAGCGCCCAAGTAAGGGTTAGCACTGCCATGGCGAAAGCTGGCCGCCCTGGAAATACACTAAGCGCCATGACCTGGTAAAGAGGGCCGAAAATCATCTCCCCCAAGGTGAGCAGCAGTACTGCTGTCAATGCGGCCATGGGCGCGAGCCCTGCGTAGAACAAGGCGCCCACCCCGCCGGCCATGGCTGCATTCGCGCCGATGACCAGCAGCACTCGGCGCTTGCCTGCCAGCAGTCGGGTCAGCGGTAACTGAAGTACAACGATCAGGCCGCTACTTAAGGCGAACCATAGGCCTATGGTTTCCGGCTGCAGTTGCTGTTGGGCATGTAGAGGGAACACGTTATAGAACTGGCTGAAGGCAAAGAACGACAGCGCATTGATAGCTAGAAACACGCCGGCGGCCTTGAAGCGAATGGGCGCCCTGGCCTGGTTCTGATGTACCCGCGCCACACCCTGTTGGCTGGGGCCCAGGCACAGGCATAGGGCCAGGGTAAGCAGGCAGTAACCCAGCGGACCTAATAGGTAATACTCGGGAAAATGCTTGAGCACCATGGCCGACCCGTAGGGGGTGATACCCGCGCTGAGGTTAAGGGCTACGTTCTCCAGAGAAAACGCCTTGACCTCGTTTACCCCGGTATGGCCCGCCGCAATATAGGTGAGCTGTGCCAGCGTACCCAGTGAATGCCCCAGCCCGAACACGCATACGAGCGGTAGCCAGGCGGCCAGGCTGTAATAGCGTTGCTGGTGCAGCAGGTACAGGCCGACTACGGCGCCTGCGATCAGCACCTGGGTCAGGCCCATCAACAGGCGAAAGTCTGCTTGGCCGACCCAGCGTACGAATAACAGCGAACCGGCTCTGTTGGCCAGGGCGACACTGGCCCCTAGCGTACTTACAGCGCCAGCGGAGAAGAATGCTTGGCCGTCGAGCCACACTGCGAAGAACGAGAACAGCAGGCTCCAACTGCCCCAGGTGGTAAAGCGAATCAGGTAAAGGGCCATGGCTGGTTAGTCCAGGCTAAAGATCGGGGCCATGGGGCCACGGTCGGTGATCAGCCGCAGACCGTTCAGGCCCGTCAACACATCGGCCTCAAAGCCGCTGAACATGCCCACCCAGGCATAATCGGACGTCCCCACCGGTGGAACCACGGCGCCGTCTCGGGCGAAGCGGGTGTGGCGGGCTGACTGGGGCGCAAGCTCAAGGGTTTGGAGTACCGCCGTGTCGGCCAGCCCATACCATACGCCCAGGGTTTCAAGGTTGGCCGGGCGTAGCGCGGGCAGCCGCCGCTGAAGCTGGGGTAGCGGCAGTAGCAGTACGTGAGCCAGCAGCTCATGGGGGAGCATGCCCGAGGCCAAGGCCACCTGTTCGAGCACGGTAGCGCCGCCGATGCGCCCAGCGTTGGCGTCAATCAGGTGTAGCCCACGGGGGCCCACGATGCATTCGCAATGAAACCAGCCATCTCGGTACCCAGCCACGGCAAACATCTGCTGCAGGCTCTCCCAGCCCAGCGCTTGTTGTTGCGCCGTAATGCGATCGTTGGCGGGGAAGCGGTTGGCCACTTCGGTCAGGCCTATCCGTGTGCGGCGGGAAATACCCACGCGGTGGAGCACTGTCTGCGCCATGTATCCTTCGAAGCTGATCAAAGTGCCCTCCAGACAAGGCTGCAGCAGCCAGCGCTGGGCCTGTAGCGCAAAGTGGCGGGCCAAGTGCACGCGTATCTGCCCCAGCGCCGAACTGCCACCGGCGATACGGCCCACGGCTTCGCCACCTGAGCAGCAGGCAGGCTTGACAATCCAGGCCCCCTCGCTGCTATCGAGGACTGCCGCCAGGCTTTCTGGGGCGCAGGCATCGAAGGGGTAGGTCGGCGGTGATAACGCTCTGGCATAGGTAGCCGCGGTGGCTTTATCGCTCAAACGCACCACGGCATGGCCGGGGTAGGCCCAGCCGTGGTTGAGCGCGACGGCCTCCACCAAGGGCCATTGTTCGTCGAACAGCGTGGTTACGGCGCAGATTTGCCGACGAAGTTCGCTGTGGTTGGCTAAATACCGCTCGATGCTTTGGGCCTCCAGGGCCACGGCGTGAAAACGGTGGGGAGAGAAGCTGCCCCAGGTTTGTGCCGGGCGGTCACTGCGATCGCCCATCACCAGCGGCTCAAGGTCGTAAGGGGCCAGAGCCTCTTCCAGGTATTTGAGCGCAACGTTCCCGATGCCCAGGATCAGCAGTTTATTGGTCTTCATGGGCGGCTTCCTCTACCGAGCGCAATAACAGGTCGCGGATGGGTGAAGTGAATAGCTCAGGCTGCAAGGTCACCCGGGCAATGGTCACTGTCTGATTGATACACCCCAGGTAAAGGCTGGCGCCCTTGGCCAGTAGCCGCTGCCGCAAATGCTCGGCGGCCTGCTCGCTGCCCGGCTGCCAGGTCACGAAATTGGTGGCTGACGGGTAGACAGCCAGGCCAGCGGCCTGGGCCAGCGCCACGAATTGCGCCCTGAGGGCCTGGGTAGCGGCGATGACCAGGCGTTGGTGGGCGTCCTCGCGCAGGGCGTGCAACGCCAGCCGCTGGGCCAGGCCGCTGACCGCGTAATGCACCTTGGTTTGGTTGGCCACCTCCAGCACAGACGCTGGCGCCATGGCATAGCCGATACGCGCGCCAGCCAAGCCAAAGGCTTTCGAGAAGCTGCGCAGGCGCACCAGGTTGGGCAGCAAGCGAGTGCTGCCGGCCTGGCCGAAGGCTTCGTAGGCCTCGTCCAGCAGCAGCAAGGTGCCCCTCGGCAAGGCCCTGGCAAAGGCCTCGATGGCCTGGGAAGAGTGCTCGCTGCCGGTGGGGTTATCCGGGTTGGCCAGGTACACTACTCGGGCCTGACTACGCTTGGCCTGGCGCGCCAACGCCGCCAGGTCCGCGCGGGGGGTGCCGTTATCCATCAGATAGTCTACCGGCCGCGGCACCAGCCCCAGCGACCGGGCGAAGTATTCGAAGGTGGGGTAAGTGCCGCAAGCATGCAGTACCACACTGCCAGGGTCGGTAAAAGCGCGCAGAAACAGAAAGATCAGCGCGTCGGCCCCTGCGTCTACCAGCAGCTCTTCAATGGCCAAGGCATGATGGCAGGCAAGGGCGTGGCGTAGTTCGTAGGCAGCCGGATCCGGGTAGCATCGGGCTTCTTCCAGCAGGGCTTGACCGTAAAGCCCGGTTAGCGCCTCACTGTACAGCGGTAGTGCTTCATTGGCGCTCAAGCGGGCGGTGATGGCAATGCCTGTGCGCCGTTCGAGAGCAGCTATCCCTGGAAAGGGGTTACTCGGCAACGGGTGGCGTAAGTGCCGCGCAGGCATTAGAGGTCCGCTGCTCATAGCACATTCCTGTGGGGCTGGTTGAGCAGCAGCGCCTTGAGGCAGGTGGCTGCCTTGTAACGCAGCTCGGGTAAAGCCTGGCTGGAGTAAAACGCCACGTGAGGAGACCACAGCACCTCAGGTGCGAGCATTTCCACCGGCGGAGGGTTCGCTTCGTCGGCATAGACATCCAGTGCCACGCCGGCCAGCCGCCCTTCGCTGACAGCTCGTGCCAGGGCATTGGGCTCGATCAGGCCGCCACGGGCGGTGTTCACCAGGTACTTGCCGGTCAGCCGCCGAAGCTCGGCTTCGCCGATCACGCCTTGGGTGTCAACGGTCAAGGGGGCATGCAGGCTGACCAGGGCGCAGCGGTCCAGCAGTTCATGCAGGCTTTCACAGCGTTCGAGGCCCAGGCTTTTTTCCCAGCCGCTGGGGCGATAGGGGTCGTAGAACGCCACCCTGCAGCCGAAGGCGCTGAACCTGCGCGCTACCGCGGCGCCGATCCGCCCCAAGCCCACCAGGCCAATGGTCATTTCGCTGAGCCGCGGCAGCATGCCCAGCTTGCGCCAGTCCCAACTGCCCCTACGCACGCTGGTGTCACCCAGGCGAACCTTGCGCAGTAAAGCCAGGGCCATGGCCAGGGTATGATCGGCCACTTCTTCGACCCCGTAATCGGGTACGTTCGCCACCACCAGCCCTTGGCCATGGGCGGCCCCCAGGTCGATGTTGTCGACGCCCACCGCGGCCCGTACCAGTGCTCGGCAGCGGCCCAGCCGAGCCAAAGCATCGGCGGGCAGCGGCACCAAATGCCAGCAGATAACCCCGTCACAGGCCAACGCTGTGTTTGGGAGGGTGTGCAAGGCATCGGTGTGTACCAGGCGCACGTCCACACCCGAGCCCAGCACCTGGGTTTCGATGCTCAGGTCGTTCACATAGGTGTTTCGTTGAGCGTCGAGCACCAGTACCCGGCAGCCCTCGAGTGTATTGCAGGCTATTGGGGGAACACGCATGGCTCGCCCTTCCAGTTGGTGAAGTGAATGGTCTCCACCCCGTCGGCATCGGTCTCGATGCGCGTGGCGGGGCCGCCCAACTCCAGGGGCAACGTGTGCTTGCCGGTCACGTGTGGAATGACCAGTTCGGGTACTGCCAGGTTGGATATATGCCGCTTGAGCTGGCGTAGCAATTCGATGGCTTGCCGGGCAGGCGCGGCATAGCGCCCATGGCCAGGTGAAAACGGCATGAACTGGTACAGGTAGTGGGGCGTGATGCCAGCCCGGTACAGCCCCATGCACAGGGCGCGCAAGGTATCGAGGCTATTGTTTATGCCGCCCAGGAACGGAATATTGGCAAATAGCAGCGGTACTGACCGTTGCAGGCTGCGGGTAGCGCTGAAAAACGCCGGGGTCAGTTCCCTGGGGTGGGCAACGTGCAGGCCGACGGCTACTACGCCGTGGCGGGCGAAGCTGCGCAGCAGTGCTTCGTTGACTCTAAAGGGGTTGAAGGTCAATGCCCGCGTGTGCACCCGCACGATGATATCGGGGCGTGCCGCGCGTAGGCCGCCGAGCAGCGCATCGATGCGCGCGTCGGACAGCATCAGTGGCTCGCCCCCGCTTAAGATGGCCTCTTCCACGCTGGGGGTGGCGGCCAGGTAGTCGAGGGTGGCCTGCCAGGCGGGCGCTTTCATGGCGGGTTTGGCCGAGCGGTGTTCCAGTGTGCGCAACGCTTCATAACAAAACTGGCAATAGGCGTGGCACACGTTGGAAGCGCGGATGATCACCCGATTGTCGTACTTATGCTGGCAGGTGTCCGTGACCATCTCATGGGCCTGCTCCCAGTTTTCTGTCTCCCCGTTGTATTCCAGTGGGCCTTGGGCGCTGAACTCGGGAATGGTTTGCAGCCAGATCGGGTCGTTCTCAAGGGGCATCCGGTGCGCGTCCGTTTCCACCAGCCTCAAACTGTAGGGGGTGAGCGATACCCGCCGGCTGTCGAAGGCCGCGCGCAAGGTATCGAGCCTGGGACTGCCCGCCAGCCCCGGGAAGGCTTTGACCAGTTCTTCCAAGGTGGTCACGCTGTGGCGCTGCTGCCACTTCCAATCGGCCCAACAGGGCAAACCTGAAACCGGGGTCATCTCGCCTCCTTGTGCTGCACGCCCCTCGACGGGTATGCCGCGATCATAGGGCCTGCCTTGACTGCCTGGCCTCACAGCTGGCGAGGTACAGCGCCTAACTGTTAGAGCAAGGCGCCCTAACACCGCCTTCAAGCAGGGAATTTCCTCCCGTGGGGTTATGGCCGAGCCGCTCGGACGCTACAGTCCAGCCCAGGAACTTAAGCGAAACGGCGGTGGAATGGACCCTACAAGCAGTCGCGTGGGCCCCGTGCAGCGGGCCTTTGAAACAATCAGCAGCATGCTTGCCAGTGGGGCCATACGGCCTGGCGAGCAAATGCCGTCCATTCGGCAATGGGCGGCGCGGCCTGGGTTGAGCTTCCATGGTGTGGTACGCGCCTATGAACGGCTGGAGGCCTTGGGGCTGGTGGTGGCCAATCCCGGGCGAGGGTATTTCGCGGCCTGCCCGGCACCCACTTCGGCTACCCCGTCTGCAGCGCCGCGAGCGCCCCAGGGTTGCGCCGAGCTGAGCCCGTTCTGGGCGATGTTTCATGCCCAGGGCGATGCGATGAAGCTCGGCTGTGGTTGGCTGCCCGCGCACTGGACCGACACGCGCTCCCTGGCCCGGGTTATTCGCCGCACTGCCAACTTCGCGCGCAGTTCGCTGGTCGAGTACGGCGACCCCGCCGGTTACCTGCCTTTGCGCGAGGCCTTGGCCAGGCACCTGGGCGCACGCCTTGGCTTGCCGGTGACACCCGCGAACATCGTCACCACCCTAGGGGCAACCCAGGCCCTGGACCTGCTGGTGCGGCTGCTTATCCGGCCTGGAGATCGGGTGCTGGTGGACGACCCTTGCAACAGCAACCTGATACGCCTGCTGCGGCTGTGTGGCGCGCGGTTACTGGGGGTGCCGCGGCGCGGCTGTGGCCCGGACATCGCCGTGGTCAACAAGCATTTGCAGGCAGGGCCAGTAAGGGCCTTTTTCATCAATGCGCGCTTGCACAACCCTACCGGCACCTCGGTTGGCGCCCCCCAAGCCTGCGCGCTGCTGAAACTGAGTGCCGAGCACCGGATGCTGATCGTGGAGGACGATGTATATGGAGACTTCTGTTCCGACGGTAGCCACCGCCTGGCTACGCTGGAAGGCCTGGCCAACGTGATTTACGTCGGTAGTTTCTCTAAAACCTTATCGGCGAATCTGCGGGTAGGGTACGTGGTTGCCCGGCCAGAATGGGTCGCCCGTGTCGCCGACTTGAAACTCCTCACCTGTGTCGCGGTGCCTAGCTTCTGCGAGCGGTTTCTCAAGGCAATCCTTGCCGACGGCAGCTACGAGCGGCATTTGCGACAGGTGCGGCGACGCCTGCAAACAGCTCAGGCCGATGCCCAGCGCACCCTTGGCGGCTGGGGCTGGGAGTTGTTCCATAAGCCAGGGGAGGGGATGTTTCTCTGGGTAAGGCACCCGCGGCTGACTCACACCCGTGGGTTTATCGAAGCGGCGGCCCAGCGCCAGGTGTTGCTGGCTCCCGGTCGGCTATTTAGCGCAAGTGACCAGGAAACCCCCTGGCTACGCATCAATGTGGCGCACTTCGAACCTGATCGTGCGCGCCCGGTATTCAGTACGGTCGAGGGGTGTTCGTCGTAATCCTCCGCTAAAGGCGCGGGCCTGGTTTAACCTTCCTTACACATCGCAGGCCTTGTGCCTCGAACCGTGGTGGAGGTGGCAATGGACCAGACGCAGGCCAATGAGGCGCTGCTGGCGCTTTATCGACGCTTGGCCGATCAGCCGGTGTTGGCCCTGACGGGCGCGGGTATCAGTACGGCATCCGGCATTCCGGACTATCGGGACAGCGAAGGGGTACGCCGGGGTAACGCCCCCATGATGCATCAGGAGTTCGTCAACGCCCTCACTGCCCGCAAGCGCTACTGGGCCCGTGCCATGGTGGGCTGGCGAGGGGTGGAAGCAGCGCGGCCAAACCCTGCCCATGACGCTCTGGCCCGGCTTCAAGGCGCAGGGCGGGTACTGGCGCTGGTCACCCAGAACGTGGACGGCTTGCATGAGCAGGCAGGCAGCGCGGGCGTGATAGAACTACACGGCAACCTTCACCGGGTGGTGTGCCTGGACTGCAATCACAGGCTGCGCCGGGAGGCCATGCAAATGGCGCTGGAGGCCGAAAACCCCTCGTTGCAGGACGTTCGCGCGGTGCTGGCGCCTGACGGCGATGCCCACCTGGCCGCGGCTTTTCTCGAGGCCTTCAACTTGCCCCTGTGCCCGGCCTGCGGTGGTAATCGGCTTAAGCCCGACGTGGTGTTCTTCGGCGATGGCGTAGCGGCCCCAACCGCCCATGCCGCCTGGCAGGCAGCGCAGCGGGCCGGGGCCATGCTGATCGTTGGCTCATCGTTGATGGCGTACTCGAGCTACCGGTTGTGCCAGGAAATGTCACGCCAAGGCAAGCCCCTGTTTGCGATCAATCTGGGACGCACCCGCGCCGACGCGCTGCTGTCTCTGAAGGTACAGGTGCCTTGCGAAACGGCCTTGCCCTGGCTATGCGATCAGCTCTGCGCCACGTGAGGCCGCCTGAGCCCTGATTCAGGCTCTGGCGGAATGATGCCATCCTTCATACCCAGCAATACCGCGACTTTATGGGCCTCCCCCCGGCGGCCCTTTTTGCGCCCCGAGAGCACCTGATACGTGGTCGCGGCATCGACCCCGTGCTCCCGAGCGAATTGTTGTACCGATTTCCCCTGACGATCCAGCCAAGCTCTTGCTTGTGCGGCAGTCCGTATACCGTGCATAGTTCAAGTCCGTTTCGTATGATTTCGAAGTGTTGGATTCCACACCCTTTTGGGTGTTTCGGAAAGGATTATACATTCAAATGACTGCAATTGGACCCCGCATCCGCGAGGAGCGTGAACGTCTGAAGCTTACCCAGCGGGCTTTTGGCGAAATCGGCGGCGTAGAGCCCAATGCCCAAGGCAAATACGAAAGTGGCGAGCGCTGGCCCAAAGCCGACTACCTGGCTGCCGTGGCCCGAGAAGGGGTGGACGTGCTGTACATTCTGACCGGCCAACGTGCCGCCGAGCCGGCTGACCGCCTGGAGCAGGACGAAGCCCGGCTACTGGCGTGCTACCGCCGCATGCCCACGCCGGCCCGGCAGGCCCTTGGCGGGATGGCCGATGCCGTAGCGGCCTTGGTGCCCTCCAAAGACGATGGTAAGCGTCGCCCCTGAAAGTCAAGTGCGCCCCATTACGTTTAGGCCTAGGTACCGGGCATGGACTTTGTTAATGTACCCTTCTGAATGTAAAGCGTAACGAGAGGTGTCTGCTTGATTAGGGTGCTGGTGGTCGACGATCACGATCTGGTACGCACAGGCATTACTCGAATGCTGTCCGATATCGACGGGTTCAAAGTGGTGGGCCAGGCCGAGTCCGGGGAAGAAGCGCTCAAGGCGGCGCGGGATCTTCGGCCGGACGTTGTACTGATGGATGTGAAAATGCCCGGTATCGGCGGCTTGGAAGCGACTCGCAAGATGCTGCGCAGCCATCCAGACGTCAAGGTGGTGGTCGTGACTGTGTGCGAGGAAGATCCGTTCCCCACACGCCTGTTGCAAGCCGGTGCCGCGGGTTACCTCACCAAGGGCGCCGGCTTGACCGAGATGGTCCAGGCCATTCGCTTGGTCTTCGCCGGCCAACGCTATATCAGCCCACAAATTGCCCAGCAGTTGGCGCTCAAGTCGTTTCAGCCGCAAACCACCGCTTCGCCCTTCGATTTGCTCTCCGAACGGGAAATACAGATCGCCCTGATGATCGTGGGTTGTCAAAAAGTGCAGAACATCTCCGACCGGTTGTGTCTATCACCTAAGACGGTCAATACCTACCGGTATCGCATCTTCGAAAAGCTCTCTATTACCAGCGATGTCGAGTTGACCTTGCTGGCCGTTCGCCACGGCATGGTTGACGCTAACGCGTAAAAAATGACTCAGATTTTTGATCCGGCGGCCTTTCTGGCCGCCTGCAGTGGCCGCCCTGGCGTTTATCGCATGTTCGATGAAAGCGGGCGGCTTTTGTATGTGGGTAAAGCCCGCAACCTGAAAAAACGCCTGGCCAGTTATTTCCGCAAAACCGGGCTGGCGCCGAAAACCGCTGCTCTGGTGGGGCACATTGCCCAAGTGGAAACCACCATCACGGCCAATGAAACCGAAGCGCTGCTACTTGAGCAGACCCTGATCAAGGAGTGGCGGCCGCCCTACAACATTCTGCTGCGCGACGATAAGTCCTACCCCTACGTGTACCTGTCAGACGCCGAGTTTCCCCGGCTGAGCATTCACCGAGGGGCAAAGAAGGGCAAGGGGCGGTATTTTGGGCCCTACCCAAGCGCTGGGGCAATTCGCGAAAGCTTGAGCCTTCTGCAGAAAACCTTCCAGGTGCGCCAGTGCGAGGACAGCTACTTCAAGAACCGTAACCGGCCCTGCCTGCAATACCAGATCAAACGCTGCAAGGCCCCTTGCGTTCGCGCCGTGGAAGCGCCGGAATATGCCGAGGACGTGCGCCACTCCATCATGTTCCTGGAAGGGCGCAGTCATCAGCTCACCAACGAGCTGTCCCAGACAATGGAACAGGCGGCGATGAACCTGGACTTCGAAAAGGCCGCCGGACTGCGCGACCAGGTTGCCGTGCTCCGGCGCGTTCAGGATCAACAGAGCATGGAAGGCGGTACCGGCGACGTGGACGTCGTCGCGGCCTTCGTGAACCCAGGTGGCGCCTGCGTGCACCTGATCAGCGTGCGCGGCGGGCGGGTGCTGGGTAGCAAGAACTTCTTCCCCCAGGTGGGGATCGAGGAAGCGTTGGAGGAGGTGATGTCTGCCTTCCTGTCCCAGTACTACCTGGGCAGTTCCGAGCGTGAATTACCCACGGAGATCATCGTCAATACCGTGCCTGAAGACATCGAAGCCTTGGTAGAAGCGCTGGCAACCTTGCGCGGCAAGGAATTGGCCATCAGCCATCGCGTACGGGGCACCCGCGCTCGCTGGCAACAACTGGCGGTGACCAACGCCGAGCAGGCCTTGGCCGCGCGCTTGGCCAATCGCCAGCATGTGGCCGCCCGGTTCGACGCGCTGGCTGAGGTACTGCACCTGGACGAACCCCCCCAGCGCCTGGAGTGTTACGACATCAGCCACTCAAGCGGGGAGGCCACTGTCGCCTCCTGCGTGGTATTCGGGCCGGAAGGACCGATCAAATCCGATTACCGCCGCTATAACATCGAGGGCGTGACCGCTGGCGACGACTATGCCGCCATGCACCAGGCGCTGACCCGGCGCTTCGGCAAGCTCAAGACTGGCGAAGGCAAGCTGCCCGACGTGCTGCTGGTAGACGGCGGCAAGGGCCAGCTCAATATGGCTCGGGAAGTGTTGGAAACCCTGGCAGTGCCGGAGTTGATCCTGATTGGCGTGGCCAAGGGCGTGACTCGCAAGGCCGGCTTTGAAACCCTGTACCTCAATGATGCGGCCCACGAGTTCACCCTTAAGGCGGACTCGCCTGCCTTGCACTTGATCCAGCAAATCCGCGACGAGGCCCACCGTTTTGCTATTACCGGGCATCGGGCGCGGCGCGGCAAGGCGCGCAACACCTCTACCTTGGAAGGCATCGACGGGGTAGGGCCCAAGCGCCGACGGGACCTGCTCAAACACTTTGGCGGGTTGCAAGAATTGACTCGGGCCAGCGTGGATGAAATCGCCAAAGCACCCGGAATAAGCAAAAAGCTGGCCGAGTTGATTTATGCCAACCTGCACAGCGAGTAGAATGGCCCTTCAACCCGTTGCCAGACGTGCCGATGAATATTCCTAATATCCTTACCGTGTTGCGCGTCGCGCTGATTCCCATTTTTATTTTGCTGTTCTATCTTCCTTATCACTGGAGCTATCTGGCCGCCAGCAGTGTGTTTGCCGTGGCGGCCGCCACCGACTGGCTCGATGGCTACCTGGCCCGCAAGCTCGAACAAAGCACCCCCTTTGGCGCCTTTCTCGACCCGGTGGCAGACAAGCTCATGGTGGCCGTGGCGCTGGTGCTGCTAGTGCAGGCTCATGCCAATATCTGGCTCACCTTGCCGGCGGCGGTGATCATAGGCCGGGAGATTGTGGTCTCTGCCCTGCGCGAATGGATGGCCGAGCTGGGCGCCCGGGCACAGGTGGCCGTGTCCAGCCTGGGCAAGTGGAAAACCGCCGCGCAAATGGTCGCCTTGATCATCCTGTTGGGCAACCCGCCAGCCCTTACCCTTATTGTACTGACAGGCTATGGCCTGCTGCTGGTGGCCGCCGCGCTTACCCTCTGGTCCATGGTCAATTATCTGCGCGCGGCATTGCCTCACTTGAGTACAGATGTTAAAAAATAAAAGTATTTTTGAATCAAAGGCTTGACGGGCCATGCCGATTCGATAGAATGGCGCCCGTCAACACGACGCGGGAATAGCTCAGTTGGTAGAGCACGACCTTGCCAAGGTCGGGGTCGCGAGTTCGAGTCTCGTTTCCCGCTCCAGTTTTAATACCTTGCGGTGTATAGCAGGGTATTTTGAGGCCGAGTAGCAAAGTGGTTATGCTGCGGATTGCAAATCCGCCTACGCCGGTTCGATTCCGACCTCGGCCTCCATTATTGAAGCCCCGCAGATCCTAGGTCTGCGGGGCTTTTCTTATTAAAGTCTCGAAAGCATCCCGAATGGTTTTTCGGCTGAGTTTCGAAACTTCTCACCTCGATGGTTTCACGGTTACACCCACGTGATGGTAACCGCGCTCGGTCGCTCTTTGTGATGCTTCAGTAACGAGCTTGCCTACAACAGGCTAGTGCTTTCCTAAGTTGGTAGCGATAGCAGCAGCGGCTGACCTTGAAGGCCATACACGCCAGCTTGATGCCGATTTTTCCGGAACGTACAGCCTGTTGCGCCATCTCTCGCCGTCGAGATGGCTTTACCACTTTTTTGCCATCGCTTCCTGGATGATTTCGGCTTTGAGGCGCGCCACTTGTAGAAGGTAGCCGAGCTGATGCCGTGCTCATGACACAGCTCTGGCACTGGGCTTCCAGCCTCGGCTTGCTTGAGGATGGCAATGATTTGGCTGTCTGAAAAACGTGATGTCTTCACGCAGAATTTCCTTGATCCGATTAGGAGAAAATTCTACTTTCGGCGAGTACTTTTTTCAGGGGGGATTACCGTTGCCGTCAGCAAGCCGCTGGCTCGCCCTCTACCGAGTGCTCAAGGCGCAACCTGTTTCACAGGACGAATCAGAATTTCCTGTACCAACACCCGGGGCGCTTGTGCAAAGGCATAGACCAGGGCCTGCGCCACATCTATGGGTTCGAGAGCATCAAGGCTCTGCCGGCGTTCGCTCGAATCGATGTTATGCCCAAACTCGGTCCAGACAGCGCCCGGTTCGATGACGGAGACACGAATTCCCTGGGGGGCAAGCTCCTTGCGCAACGTATCGTGGAAGCCAACGACAGCGAACTTAGTTGCGCAATACACTGACCAGCCCGCTACGCCATGCCGGCCGCCCACACTGGAAACCGACGAGATCATTGCGCCAGGTCGCCCCTGCATCAAAGGGATAGCCGCTTGCGTGCAATGTAATAAACCGAAGAGGTTAGTGTTGATTTGGGTAGCCCAGTCTTCGGTTTTGCTGCCCATGAATTCCCCATAAATGCCCAGACCGGCATTATTGAACAGCAGGTCAAGACCACCATGGCGCGTTTTCACCCGCTCAAAGAGATCAGCGACTTGGAGCGCATCGGTTACGTCCATCTGAACCGCTGTTGCCAGGGGGCCCAATTCTTTAGCCAGAGCGGTTATCCGCTCGATACGTCGTGCTGCCAGTACAACGTTGACGCCTTCCTCTACCAGCAGCCGAGCCGCCGCTTCGCCGATCCCGCTGGATGCGCCGGTGATCACGGCGACTTTGCCTTGCAGATTTTGTAGCTGCATCAGACGCTCCTTGGTCAGGTTTCGAATCTCGGTTTCATGACTAAACGCACACGTAAGGCAGCATAGTCTTTTCCCTATTTCTCAGCGAGGTAGCTGGTCACCTGGGTAAAATGCTTAATTTTCCCCTTAGCCACGGAAAGGCCTTTTACAGGACCCCCGTCTTCGTAAGACCCATAGGGGGGTTGCGGGATCAACCTGTGCGGAATCTCTACCTGGAGGGTTGCGTACTCGACAACGGCTTTGTCAGGAAATCTCCGGCTTTATGCACTGAACGCTACAGCGCTCCGCAGAGCGTTGAGCCGCGCCGGCGCCAGTACCCCGCTCGCGATTTCACTAAAACGCAGCTAAATCATAAAGATTCTCATTTCTCTCTCGTCTTATTGGCAATCAAGCAAAAGGCGGCAGTGGAAAGCCTTTTGCCGTTCCCTTTACTGGCGACAAAAGAGAGCGCTTTATGGCATTCGATCGCGACGATGCGGTGTACAAGGTACTGGTCAATGATCAAGAGCAGTATTCCCTCTGGCCTGACTATAAAACGGTGCCCGCTGGCTGGCGGGAAACCGGTACCCAGGGCGATAAGGCGCAGTGCCTTGCCTATGTAGAGCAGGTATGGACAGACATGCGCCCCTTGAGCCTGCGCCAGCAGATGGATAGCCAGGCAGGGGTAGAGTAAGCCATGCAGCCTGAGGCGTTGCGATTGTTCTGCCTGCCTTATTCAGGGGCCAGCGCCATGGTGTATTCGCGCTGGCGCCGCACCTTGCCGGCCTGGCTCGACCTGTGCCCCTTGGAACTGCCCGGCCGGGGCCGGCGCTTCAACGAGCCGCTGCAAACGGATATACCGGCCCTGGCGGCACAGCTGGCCACCGAGCTGAGCGGGCAGCTTGACCGGCCGTTCGCACTGTTCGGCCACAGCCTGGGTGCCCTGGTAGCCTTCGAGCTGGCTCACGCCTTGCGCTGCCAGGGTGCGCCTGGCGCCCGTGCGCTGTTGGTGTCCGGGGCGCCGGCGCCTTCGCAGCGTCAGTACCACACCGAGCTGCAAACCGCGCAAAGCGACGCGCAACTGCTGGCCCGTTTACGTCAGTTGGGCGGCACCCAGGACGCCGTGTTCGCGGACGCTGAAATGCTCCAACTGACGTTGCCGATCGTGCGGGCGGATTTCCTTATGTGCGGCCGCTATCGCTATGACCGCCGTGCCTGCCTTCAAAGCCCTATCCATGTGTTCGGCGGTAGGCGGGATCGCGTGTCGGTGGAAGCCTTGTCGGCCTGGCAGGACGAAACCCGTGCGGGCTTCTCCCTCGATATGTTCGACGGGGACCATTTCTTTATCAATGACCATGAACCGCACCTGCTCGCACGGATCGTCGAGCACCTGCAGCCGGTCGGGTCAATGCAGCCGGTCACGGCTTGAGCGGAGGATGCGCGATGGGCTCCAGTGAGCTGTTTACCTTTGAAACCCTGCCCGGGGTACGCGGTGATCTGCCGCTGTTGGTGCAGGCCCGGGCCGAGGGTATCGACCTGCAGGACGCACTGGCCGAGTTGCGTCTGCTAAGCGCGGAGCGCCTGGAACGCTGCGGCGGGCTGTTGCTGCGAGGGTTTGAGGTCGGGGGCGCCGAGCGCTTTCGGGCATTTGCCGCGGGCTTTGGTCATCCGTTGCTTAATTATGAGTTTGGCTCCACGCCCCGCAGCAATGTAACCGCGGGTGTATACACCTCCACCGAGTACCCCGCCCACCAGCACATTCCCTTGCATAACGAGCAGGCCTACACCCGCGAGTGGCCGATGAAGATCTGGTTCTATTGCGTGCAGGCGGCCCAGGTGGGCGGTGAAACGCCCATTGCCGACAGCCGGGAAGTGTACCGCCGCATGCCAGTGGCGATCCGTGAACGCTTTGCCGAGCGCGGGCTGATGTACGTGCGCAACTTCGGTAATGGCCTGGACGTGGCCTGGGAGCAGGTCTTCAACACCGAGGACCCGCGGCAGGTGGAAGCCTACTGCCGTCAGCGCGGGATCGACTGCCAATGGAAAGAGGATGGTGAGCTACGCACCCGCGAGCGGTGCCAGTCGGTGGCCCAGCACCCTCGCACGGCCGAGTGGGTCTGGTTCAACCAGGCGCATTTGTTCCATGTTTCCAACCTGCCGATGGAAGTGCGCGACAGCCTGCTGGAGGTCGTGGACGAAGAGGATCTGCCACGCAACGTCTATTACGGCGACGGCAGCCCTATCGAAAGCGGGCTGCTGGATGAGGTACGGGACGTGCTGGCGCAAACCAAAGTGGTGTTCCCTTGGTACAGCGGTGATGTGCTGATGCTGGACAACATGCTCGCCGCTCACGCCCGTGAACCCTTCAGTGGGCCACGCAAGGTCGTGGTGGCCATGGCCGAGGGTTATCAGCCCCTTTAGCGTCGCCCGCCTCTGATTGCCACTGCCCGGCCGGTGCCAGCGGTGTAGCCACTTTTTTCTTTATTTCGAACTGCCCGCCGGGCGCGCTGCTGCCCGACGCCATACAGGTGATGCCATGAACGACCCCTACGAAGCCGCCAACCTGGTTGAGGTGTTGCAACTGCGTGCGCGCCAAGCGCCCGACAAGATTGCCTTGCGCTTCATTGCCGAAGGTGTCGACCAGCCCATGAGCTACGCAACCCTCGATACCCGCGCTCGCGCCCTCGCGGTACAGATGCGTGCCCAGGCCAGCGAGGGGGACCGGGCCGTGCTGTTGCTGCCCAGCGGCCCGGATTACATCACGGCGTTCTTCGCCTGCCTGTATGCCAACATCATCGCCGTGCCGGCCTACCCGCCGGAATCGGTACGCCCGCAACACCTGACGCGCCTGAAGGCCATCCTCGAAGACGCCGAACCCAGCCTGGTATTGACCGACGCTAGCCTCATCGAAGCGCTGCGCCCCGGTTGCGCGCGTAGCCAAGGTGAGTCGCCAGTGCTGCTGGCCGTTGACCAGGTAGCGCAAACGCTGGCCGAGCAATGGCAGATGCCGGCTCTCCAGGGCCATGACATTGCGTTCTTGCAGTACACCTCCGGGTCAACCGCCACCCCCAAGGGCGTGCAGGTCACCCAAGCCAATCTGCTGGCCAACGAGCGGCTGATTCGCCAGGGGTTGTCCATCACCGATGACGACATCATGGTCAGTTGGCTGCCGCTGTTCCATGACATGGGGCTGATCGGCGGGCTGTTGCAACCGATCTACAGCGGCATTCCCTGCATCTTGATGTCGCCGCGCTACTTCCTCGAACGGCCACAGCGCTGGTTGGAAGCCATCAGCACCTACCGCGCGACTATCAGCGGCGGCCCGGACTTCGCCTACCGGCTGTGTTGCGAGCGGATGAAGGCATCGGCCACCGAGCACCTTGACCTGAGCCGCTGGCGCTTGGCCTATTCGGGCTCCGAGCCGATCCGCCCCGACACGCTAGAACGGTTCGCCCGCCAATTCGCTCAGGCCGGTTTCGACGAGCGCGCCTGGTTCGCCAGCTACGGGTTGGCCGAAGCCACGCTGTTCGTCAGCGGCAGCCGCCGGGGTGAAGGCATTGCTCAGTTAAGTGTGGACACTCACGCCCTGGCTGAAAATGAAGGGCGGCCGGGGGAAGGTAGCCACGTGGTCAGCTGCGGCTGGGCTCAACCCGACCACCCGGTGATCCTGGTGGACCCGGCCACCACGGAACCGGTGCCCGAGGGCCGGGTAGGAGAAATCTGGAGCAGCGGCCCTAGCGTGGCCAGCGGCTACTGGCGTAATGCCGAGGCGACCGCCAACAGCTTTATCGAACGCGATGGCCGTGTGTGGCTGCGTACGGGGGACCTAGGCTTTGTGCGCGAAGGAGAGTTGTTTATCACCGGGCGCTTGAAGGACATGATCATCATCCGCGGCCAGAACCTGTACCCCCAGGACCTGGAACGGTGTGTCGAAGAAGAGGTGGATGTAGTACGCAAAGGCCGGGTGGCGGCCTTTGCCGTGGAGCACGATGGCTGCGAAGGCATTGGCATCGCCGCCGAGATCAGCCGTAGCGTGCGCAAGCTGGTGTCGGCCCAGGCCCTGATTGACGCCATCAGCGCAGCGGTGGCGGAGCGGTTCCAGGAAGCCCCCGCGTTGATCGCGTTGCTGGAGCCTGGCGCACTGCCAAAGACGTCCAGTGGCAAGCTGCAGCGCTCCGCCTGCCGCCAGGGGCTGGCCGATGGCAGCGTGGCCAGTTACGCCGTGCAGGCCGGTGGCCAGGCGCTGGCCGAAGCGTCGATCAGCCCTATGCCCCTGACGGCGGGCGAGCAGAAAATGGCCAACCTCTGGGCGCAGGTACTGGAACAACCCGTAGCGTTAAAGGAGGCGAATTTCTTTGCCCTGGGTGGCAACTCCATCAAGGCCATGCAACTGCTGGCGCGCGTGCGTGAGCAGGAGGGGCGGGTTGTCGAGCCGCGGCTGTTGTTTGAAGCCCCGCAACTAGCCGAATTCACTGCGGCTGTTGAGCGCCTACCGCAGCACGCCGAGCCTACTTTGCCGCTATCCGAACCCCAAGGCCCGCTGCGGCTCTCGGCGGCCCAGCGGCGGCTGTGGTTCCTGTGGAAGCTCGAACCGCTCAGCGCCCTGTACAACATTGGCGGCCGGCTGCGCTTAAATGGCGCGCTGGCCCCGGAAGGCGTTCAGCAGGCCTTCACCACGCTGCTGCGGCGTCATGAAGTGTTGCGTAGCCAGTTCACCGAGCTGGCGGAGGGTCAGGTGCAGGTGCGCCATGGGCCAGCGGGCCCGGTGCCGCTGACCGAAGTGGACCTGAGCACCCTTGGCCAGCAGGCCATGGAGCGCGAAGCCAGCGCCGATGCCGAGCGCTTTATGGCGCAGCCCTTCGACCTTAACGCAGGGCCACTGCTGCGGCTGAGGCTTCAGCGGCTGACCGAGGGCCGTGCTCAATTGCTGTTGTGCGTGCACCACATCGTGGCCGATGGCTGGTCGCTGGCCCTGCTGCTCAGGGAATTTACCGCCTGTTACGTGGCCTGGATGGCCGGTCGGGAGGCTGAGTTGGCGCCTCTGGCGCACCGCTACAACGAGGTCACCGATGCTCAGCACCAGGCCCTGCCGCCAGGGGAGGGCGAGCGTCAGCTACAGTGGTGGAAGGCCCGCCTGGGCACCCACCATGTGCCGCTGGAGCTGCCCTTCGCGCAACCGTGGCAGCCTGAACGCAGCCGCCGCGCGGCGTTCGTGGAGGCGCCGTTGGGGGCAGAACTCAGCGCGCAAGTTCGGCGGTTGGCGCTGGACCATGGCGTGACCCCTGCCATGCTTTTACTGGCGGCCTTCAACCTGTTGCTGCAGCGCTATACCGCCACCCACGACCTGCGTGTGGGCCTGACCCATGCCGGGCGCGACAGCCTGGGCAGCCAGGCGCTGGTAGGGTTCTTCGTTAACCTGCTGGTGCTGCGTTGCGAACTGCCCGCGGGGCAAACGCTGGCCGCCTTGCTGGCCCAGGTACGCGACAGCTTGTTGCAAGCGCAGGCCCATCAGGCGGTGCCCTTCGAGCAATTGGTGGAAGTGCTGCAACCCCAACGCGGCGACGGCCACCACCCCTTGTGCCAGGTGGCCTTCGATTATCAGGTGCAACCTGCCCTGGAGCCGCTGGGCGGGTTGCAGGTCGAGGCAATGGCGCAGCTCGACCTACACACCCCGTTCGAGCTGGTGCTGCGGGTGCGGGAACGCCCGGACGGCCTGCGGCTTAGCTTCTGCTACCCCGGTGAAGGCTATGCCGAGGGCGGCATGCGGCGCCTGGTCGATAACTTCCGGCGTTTGTTGCAGGCAATGGTACGGCTGCCAGCCAATGAACCGGTGCCGGCCTCGGCATGGCTGCCGGAGGGCGAATGGCGCGAAACCAGCGCACTGCCCGTGCTGCCCTTCACCCCCTTGAGCGAGCGTATCGCCGAGCGCTGCACCGCCCTGGGCGAGCGGCCGGCGCTGATCGACCCACAGCGGCAACTGAGCTTTGCCGAGCTTGAGGCAGGGGCCAATCGCCTGGCCCATTACCTGATCGCTCAGGGTGTAGGCCCCGAAGTGCGCGTGGGGGTGGCCTTGCCACGGGGCGTGGGCATACCCCTGGCGTTGCTCGCGGTCATGAAGGCAGGCGGCGCCTACGTCCCCCTGGATGTCGACTATCCCGCCGAGCGGCTGGCGTGGTTGATGCAGGATGCCGGCATCGGCCTTACGCTGACCCACAGCAGCCTGTGCGAGCGCTTGCCCGCACACCCTAGCACTCGCCTGATCACAGTCGACACTTTGGACATGGCCCATGAATCGGCCGAACGCCCGGCTGTGCGCGTGCTAGCGGACAATCTGGCTTATGTGATCTACACCTCAGGCTCTACCGGCCAGCCCAAGGGCGTTGCCGTCGCCCAGGGCGAGATCGCCATGCACTGCCAGGCCATCGGCCAGCGCTATGGGATGAGCGAGGCTGATCGCGAGCTGATCTTTATGTCGTTCGCCTTCGATGGGGCCCACGAGCGCTGGTTGACCGCGCTGTCCCACGGCGCCAGCGTGCTGATTCGTGGTGACGATCTCTGGACCGCCGAGCAGGCCCTTGGGCAACTGCGCCAACACCGGGTGACCGTGGCCGCCTTCCCACCGGCGTACCTGCTGCAACTGGCTGAGCAGGCCGCCATTGAAGGCCCCGCGCCGAGCATGCGGATCTACTGTTTCGGGGGCGATGCGGTACCTGAGGCGAGTTTTGAGCTGGCGCGGCGGCACTTGCAGCCGGAGCATTTGATCAACGGCTACGGCCCCACTGAAACCGTGGTCACGCCGCTGTTGTGGAAAGCCGATGCCAGCGCCCACTGCGGCGCGGCCTATGCGCCCATTGGCCATGTGGTCGGAGCGCGCCGCCTGTATGTGCTCGACGATCACTTGCAGCCCTTGCCACGGGGTGTGGCGGGCGAGCTGTACATTGGCGGGCCGGGGTTGGCTCGTGGTTACCATCAGCGCGCGGCCTTGACCTGCGAACGCTTTGTCGCCGACCCCTTCGATGAGGCGGGCGGGCGCTTGTACCGTACCGGTGACCGTGTTCGTCGCCGTGAGGACAACGCCCTGGACTACCTGGGCAGGGTTGATCAGCAAGTGAAAATCCGCGGGTTCCGCATCGAGCCCGGCGAGGTCGAAGCGCACCTGCAAGCCATGCCCGATGTTCACGGGGCAGCGGTCTGCGCCCGTGAAACCGCCCAAGGCCTGCAATTGATAGGCTATGTGGTGGCCAGGCCGGGGCGGCAGCTAAACGCTGCAAGCCTCAAAGCGGCACTGCGCGAGCAGATGCCGGAGTACATGGTCCCTGCGCACGTGTTGCTGCTCGACCGGTTGCCGCTTAACCTCAACGGTAAGCTCGACCGCACTGCATTGCCGCTGCCAGCGCCCCAGCAGGCTGGCTTTGAAGCGCCCAAAGAGGGTATCGAGGCGCAAGTCGCGGCCATCTGGGCCGAAGTGCTTGGGGTGGCGCGGGTCGGCCGCCAGGATGACTTTTTCGAGCTGGGCGGGCACTCGCTGTTGGCCACGCAGGTGGTTTCGCGCATCAAGCGGGACCTTGGGCTGGACTGCCCCCTGCGCAATGTGTTCGAGGCTTCCGGGCTGGAACCTTTCGCCGAGCGCTTGGCCAGGTTACACCCGCCAGCGGTTGCGACCGGTGCAGGGCTACGGGCCCTGCCCCGCGAGGGTGTTCTGCCGCTGTCCGCGGCCCAAAGCCGCCTGTGGTTCTTCTGGCAGATGGAGCCAGACAGCGCCGCCTACAATGTACCAGGCGCCCTGCGCCTGCGTGGCCCGTTGAACCTGGCCGCGCTGCGTCATGCCTTCGATACGCTAGTGCAGCGTCACGAAACCTTGCGTACCCGCTTCGATGACACCGACGGGCACCCCTTCCAGGTGATCGACCCAGCGCGGCCCCTGCCATTGATGGAGTACGACCTTAGCAGCGTGGCCAACAATGAAGCGCAGGCGCGCCAGCTAGCCGCCACCGAGGCCTTGCAACCGTTCGACCTGCGCCAGGGGCCGTTGCTGCGCCTGACCCTGATCCGCCTGGCCTGCGACCACCATGTGTTGTTACTCACCCTGCACCACATGGTGTCAGATGGCTGGTCCATCCGCGTGCTGGTGGCCGAGTTCAGTGAGTTGTATAGCGCCTGTATCGACCAGCGCGACCCTGTACTGGCGCCGCTACCGGTGCAGTACGCAGACTATGCACAGTGGCAGCGCGAGCTATTGGCCGGCCCCGAGGGTGAGCGCCAGCTCGCCTGGTGGACAGCGCGCCTGGGCCATGACCACCGCGTGCTTGAGCTGTCCACTGACAGGCCCCGGCCACCGGTGCAAAGCTACCGGGGCGCCAGCCTGGGCTTCGAGCTAGACAGCGCTCAGGCCGCTCGGCTAAAGGCCTTGGCCCGGGCCAATGACGTCACCTTGTTCATGCTCCTGCTGGCCGCCTACGCCCTGTTGTTGCGCGGCTACAGTGGCCAACGCACGCTGCGCATCGCTGTGCCCGTTGCCAGCCGCCAGCAGCTGGAAACCGAGGGGCTGATCGGCTTTTTCGTCAACACCCAGGTCATGCCCTTTGAAATCGACGATAACGCCGATTTCACCCACCTGCTTGGGCAGGTTCGGCAATTGGCGCTCGGTGCCCAGGCCAACCAAGACCTGCCTTTCGAGCAGTTGGTGGAAGCCTTGCAACCCGAACGCTGCCTGGCCTACAACCCGCTGGTGCAAGTGAAGTTCAACTTCGGCTTCGATGTGAGCACCTTGCCCGATGCGGGCGACCTGCGCCTGGAGCTGTTCAGCGAGGAGCAGTACGGCGCCCGCTTCGACCTGGCGCTGGACATGGCCGAAGGGCCAGGCGGCGTGCTGCGGGGAAGCTTTGTGTACGCGACCGACCTGTTCGAGGCGGCAAGCGTGGCCGCCATGGCGCAGACCTTCGGCCAGTTGCTTGACCGGCTTTGCGCCGCTCCGGGCCGGGTACTGTCCCAGGTGCCCTTGGCAACGGAACACAACGCCGCACGGTTGCAGGGCGAGCAGCGGCAGTGGCCTTTCAACCATGTGCTAGGCGCGTTCGCAGCCCAGGTGGCATGCCGCCCGCATGCCGTTGCGGTTCACGCCTGGGATGCAATGCTGAGCTACGCACAGTTGGACGCCAGCAGCAATCGCCTGGCGCGCCGCCTGCGAGCCACCGGCATTGAACCAGGCGACGCGGTGGCGCTGTGTCAGCCCCGCAGCAGCCGGTGGGTGACCATGCTGATGGGCATCATGAAGGCCGGGGCTGCCTATGTGGCCTTGGACCCAACGCAGCCGTTGCCGCGCTTGAAGCGCATTGTCGAGCAGAGCAGTGCCCGCGCCGTACTGGTAGGGGATGCCATTTGGCAGGAGGCCTTCGGCGAGGCGGCGCTGCTGGTGGCGGCCGATAGCGAGGCAGGGCTCCTCGACAGCCCATTGCCGCTGGCTTCTGACCCGGCCCAGGCGGCCTACGTGGTCTTCACCTCTGGCTCCACCGGCCAGCCCAAGGGGGTAGTGGTCAGCCAGGGTGCGCTGGCTAACTATGCTCAGGGGGTTCAGGCCCGGCTGGGCCTGCGCCCTGGCCAGGGCATGGCCATGGTGTCCTCGGTGGCCGCGGACCTGGGCAATACCACGCTGTTCGGCGCGCTGGTGAGCGGGGCGCGCCTGTGCCTGGCCAGCCAGGATGACACAGCCGATGCCGAGGCTTTCGCGCGCTTTATGCAAGCCCATGAGGTGGACGTGCTGAAGATCGTCCCGGGGCATTTGAGTGGCCTGCTGGCTGCGCTGCCCGAGGCACGCTTGCTGCCCCGAGAGGTGCTGGTCGTGGGCGGCGAAGCCTGTGATCGGCAACTGGTGCGCCAGGTTCGTCAATTGGCGCCGGCGTGTCGAATCGTCAACCACTACGGGCCCAGCGAGGCGACGGTGGGTGTACTGACGTACGAGCTGGCGCCCGAGGCCGAGCTGCCCCCAACCACGCTGGCAATCGGTCGGCCTTTGCCCAACTGCCAGGTGCGGGTAGTCGACGACTATTGCAATGCGGTGCCGGTGGGGGTGCCAGGCGAGTTGTTGATCGGTGGGGCGGGGTTGGCCAGCGGCTACCTGGGCGAGCCAGGTTTGACCGCCGAGCGCTTTATCGAAATCGATGGCGAGCGGGTGTACCGCACAGGCGACCGTGTGCGCCTGCGTGCTGATGGCGCTGTTGAATTCCTTGGCCGCCTGGATGAGCAGGTCAAAATTCGCGGCTACCGGGTGGAGTTGGGGGAAATCACCCAGGCGTTGAAGGCGTTGCCGGGCGTGAGCGCCGCAGTGGTGCTGGCCGAAGGTGAGGCCGGCGGGCCGGTGCGGTTGCTGGCCTGGTGTGTGTGCGACGGGGGTACGGCTGACAGCTTGCGCCAGGCGTTGGCTGCGCAGGTGCCGGACTACATGGTGCCTGCCCAATTGACCCTGTTGCCCAGCTTGCCCCTGACCGCCAATGGCAAGGTAGACCGCAAGGCGCTGCCCCGTGGCCCGGCGGCGCCGGTTGCCCCTAGAACGCAACCTGAAATGAGCGAGCTGGAACGCCAACTGGCCGAGATCTGGCAGGCGGTGTTGAAGGTCAGCGCCGTTCGCCCAGAAGACAACTACTTCGAGCTGGGGGGCGATTCGATACTCAGCCTTCAGATTATTTCCCGCATCCGCAAGCTCGGCTACAAGCTTAGCCCCAAACAGTTGTTCGAGCGGCAAAGCGTGCGCGCGCTTGCCCAGTGGCTAGAGAGCCGTGCCCCGGCCACGCCAGCCGCAACACCAGCGGCGCCCGTCGCGGTCAGCGGCAGTTTGCCCTTGAGCCCGGTGCAGGCCCGGTTCTTCGAGCGGGTGAGCAGCGACCAGCGCAATCACTGGAACCAGGCGGTCATGCTGCGGCCCAAAGCCCCCTTGGACCTGGACGCCATGTTGCGCGCGCTGCATGCGTTGCTTGCCCAGCACGATAGCCTGCGTCTGCGGTTCGACACCCAGGCCAGCCCCGTGCGCCAGGCCTATGCCGAGCCAGGCGTACTGGACCTCACCCTGATGTGGCGGCGCCGAGCCCCAGACGTACAGGTGCTGGAGCGGCTGTGCGACGAGGCCCAGCGCAGCCTGAACCCAAGCGCTGGCCAGCTGTTGCGGGCTGTGCATGTTCACCTGGCCGATGGCAGCGAGCGCCTGCTGTTGGTTGTTCATCACCTGGCGGTGGACGGTGTGTCCTGGCGCATACTGTTAGAAGACCTAGAGCGCGCCTACCACAATCTGTGCGCCGGCCGTGCGGTGCCCGTGATGGCCAAGACCGACAGCTACCAGGCGTGGGCGTGGCGTCAACTGGCGTGGGCCGACAGCCCCCGGTTGCACGCCCAACTCGCCTATTGGCAAGCCCAGCTGCAGGACCCGCCAGCGCTGCCCCAGGCCCGCCCCGAGGCGCCCGCCACCTGGCGCCAGGCGGCACGCTCGGGCCTGAGTCTGGATGCCGAGACCACCCGCCAACTGCTGGGGCCAGCGCAGCAGGCGTACCGCACCCAGATCAACGATGTGCTGCTCACGGCCCTGGCCCGGGCGCTATGCAGCTGGGCCGGTAGCGAACACGCGCTGGTGGAGCTCGAAGGCCACGGCCGGGATGCCTTCGACGAGGCCGCGCCGTTGGACCTGAGCCGCAGCGTAGGGTGGTTCACCTGCCTCTACCCGGTGCGCCTGTCGCCCCAGGCAGACCTGGGTGCTTCGCTCAAGGCGATCAAAGAGCAGTTGCGTGGCGTGCCAAGCGCAGGCATCGGTTACGGTGTGCTGCGCTACCTCAGCCCCTTGGGCACGGCCCTGCACACCCTCACGCCACCACGGGTGACCTTCAATTACCTGGGGCAGTTCGACCAGCAATTCGCCGATTCAGCCTTTGTGGCCGCCAGTGAGTCGGTGGGCCGTACCCATGCCGACCATGCCCGGTTGGGCAACTGGCTGACGTTCAACGGTAAGGTACTCGGCGGCTGCCTGCGGCTTGAACTGCACTACAGCCAGGCGATGTTCGAAACCCAGGCCATCGATCAGCTGATGGGCCTGCTGTGGGAGGAACTGCAGGGGCTGGTTCAACATTGTTTACACGCGCAGCCCGCACTGACGCCCAGCGATTTCCCCTTGGCTGGCCTGGACCAACCTGCGCTGGACGCGCTGCCGGTGGCAGTGGCGCAGCTAGAAGACCTGTATCCCTTGGCGCCGATGCAACAGGGTATGTTATTCCATGCCTTGGACGGGCCAGGAACCGGGCTTTACGTCAACCAGTTGCGGGTGGACCTGGACAACCTGGACGAGGTGGCTTTCATCGCTGCTTGGCAGCGCGTGGTGATGCGCCACGCCACGCTGCGTAGCGGCTTTCTCACCGAAGGGCTGGAACAGCCACTGCAATTCGTGCTGCGTGAGGCCGAACTGCCCGTGGCCTGCGTGGATTGGCGTGAGGGCGGCCATGGCCCTGCCGCCCTCGACGCCCTGGCAGATAGCGAACGGCAACGCGGCTTCGATCTGGCGCGCCCGCCATTGCAGCGCCTGACCTTGGTACGCCTGGGGGAGCGGCGCTTCCACCTGCTGTGGACCTGCCATCACCTGCTGCTGGACGGCTGGAGCAGCGCGCGGCTGATCGGCGAGGTGCTGGCTGCCTACAACGGCGATATCTTGCCTGCCGTGGGCGGGCGCTATCGGGATTACATTGCCTGGCTGCAAGGCCAGGAGGCTGGCCTGGGCGAGCGCTTCTGGCGCGAACGCCTGGGCAGTTTCGAGGAGCCGACCCTGTTGGCCAACGCCTGCGCCGGCACCTATGCACCTGAACCTTTAAGGGAGGTGCGCAGCCGCTTTAGCGCTCCTGCCAGCCAGCGTTTGCAGCAGTTTGCGCAGCAGCAGCGGGTGACCCTCAACACGCTGTTGCAAGGTGCGTGGCTGGTGTTGCTGCAGCGTTACACCGGGCAGTCCCAGGTCGCCTTTGGCGCCACGGTGGCAGGGCGCCCGGCGGGCCTGCCGGGGGCTGAAGACATGCTTGGGCTGTTTATCAACACCTTGCCCATCATGTGGCAGCCCGCGCCGGCTCAGCCGGTAGGCGGCTGGTTACGCGAGTTGCAGGCCTACAACCTGGAGGTGCGCGAATTCGAGCACAGCCCGCTGTACGATATCCAGCGGTGGGCCGGCCGTGGCGGCCAGGCCCTGTTCGACAGCATTCTGGTGTTTGAAAACTTCCCCATGGATGCCGCCTTGACGCAAACCGGCCAAGGCACCCATGGCTTGCGCATCCTCGGCCATCAACCGGTGGATGCCACTCATTACGCGCTGACCCTGGTCGCCAGTGCAGGTGAGTGCCTGGAGGTACGTTACGGCTACCGGGCAGAGCGCTTTTGCGCCAGCCAGGTAGAGCGCCTGCGCGAGCACTTTGAGCACCTGCTGCTCGAACTGTGCCAAGGTGCCGAGCGGCTCCTGGCGCAGGTGCCGATGTTGGCGGCAGGCGAGCGTGAACAGTTGCTGCAAGGCTGGAACAACACTGCTACGGCTTTCCCGGATCACGTGCAGCTACAACAGCTGATCGAGCGCCAGGTTTCGGCTTCGCCTGATGCACTGGCCGTGCGCTTCGGTGAACACCAGTGGACCTACGCCCAGCTCAACGGCCGCGCCAACCAACTGGCCCGCTGGCTGCGCCAGCAGGGCGTAGGCCCGGACGTGCTGGTGGGGGTGTGCGCCGAGCGCTCCCTGGAGCTGGTAGTGGCCCTGTTGGCCGTGATCAAGGCCGGCGGTGCCTATGTGCCACTGGACCCTGATTACCCCCATGAGCGCCTGGAGCACATGCTGGTTGACAGCGGCGTAGGGTTGCTGCTGACCCAGCAGCACCTGGTGGCGCAACTGCCCCAGAGCACGGCGCGGCTGTTCTGCCTGGACAGCCAATGGCCCGAGCTGCAAGGGCTGGACGGCAACGACCTGCCGTCCCTGGGCAGCCCGCTGAACCTGGCCTACCTGATTTACACCTCAGGCTCCACTGGCAAGCCCAAGG
>NZ_JBSKHS010000018.1:0-77187 GCF_057128685.1 Pseudomonas artemisiae | reverse complement strand
CGGGCTGGGCCGCTTTATCAGCGATGGGCAGGTCGATAAATGGGCGCTGTACCAGATCGCCCGGTACTGCGATGAGCCCGTGGAAGATGGGAAAGGCAGTACCGAGCCGCGGTTCACCTGCAACCTGTACCTGCAATCGCGCAACGACGCGCTCACCGTGCTTCAGGATATCGCCAGCATCTTCCGCGGCATGGCCTACTACGCGAGCAGTGAAGTGACCGTTTCGGCTGATATGCCCAGCGACCCGGTGTACACCTACACCAATGCCAACGTGATCGACGGCAAATTCTCCCGCGCCGGCTCATCCGGCTCGACCCGGTACAGCGTGGCCAAGGTTGCCTGGACCAACAGGGATAACTTCGGCGAGCAAAAGGTCGAGTACGTCCAGAATCAAAAGTCCGTCGCGCGGTACGGTATCCGCGAAACCGAGCTCACCGCTTTTGGCTGCGTGTCGCAGGGCCAGGCACAGCGCCTGGGGCATTACACGCTGCTGACTAACCAGCTTGAGACCGACACCATCAGCTTCAGCGTGGGCCTGGACGGCGTGATTGCTCGCCCTGGGCAGATCGTACGGATAGCGGACCAGAACCATGCCGGCCGGCCTATCGGCGGGCGCATAAAGAGCGCGACCGCCAGCAGCGTGGTGGTCGACGATGATCTCACCGTTGCCGCAGGCGATACGCTGGTAGTGATCCAGCCCAACGGCAAGGCGCACACCCGCATCATCCGGACGGTGAAGGGCCGGACCCTAACAGTCACCAAGGCCTTCGACCAAGTACCGCTGGCCGAATCCATCTATGCAGTGGAAACGGCAGAGGTGGTGCCGGAGACTTACCGCATTCTTACCGTGGTCGAGAACTTCGGCGACGACAAGCTGCAGTACGACCTGGTAGCGGTGCAGCACAACGCCAGCAAGTTTGCGGCCATCGACAGCGGCGCGCAGATTGTCACGTTGCCCACCACTACGCTGCCCAGCGCAATGCAGGCTAAGCCCGCCAACGTTGCGCTCAGTACGTTCGACGCGGTAAAGCAGGGCCTGACAGTCGCCACCATGCGCGTCACCTGGGACGCGGCCAGGGGCGCCAACAGCTACAACGTTTGGTGGAAGCGCAACTCGGGCGACTGGATTTATGCCGGGGTGACATACACGGCCTCCATTGAGGTATCCGGAATCTACACCGGCACCTACACCGCCCGGGTATGCGCTGTGGGCGTCGGCAATTCCACTTCGCTGTGGGCCTACTCGGAACCGACCATACTTTACGGTAAGACCGGGGAGCCTCCGGCCCTGGCCGCCTTCATCGCGGCCTCAGAAGTGTTTGGCATTCGCCTGAGCTGGGCATTTCCGCCAGGGGCGGAAGACACGCTCTATACCGAGGTGCAGGAATCCGCAGCCTCTGACGGCGCCAATGCCACCCAGCTCGGGCTGATCTCCTACCCCGCACAAACCTACCTGAAGTCCGGCATGGCTGCGGGTGTCACCCGATTCTTCCGGGCGCGCCTGGGGGACCGTAGCGGCAATAACGGGCCATGGACCAAGTGGGTGATGGGACAATCCAGTTCTGAGGGGGGTGAGGTTCTCTCGTATATCGCCGGGGATATTGGTAGGACTGAATTGAGCAAGGAGCTCAACGAGGAAATTGACAGCATCAAGGATCAGGTCGCGGCACTAGATGGCCTGAGCGCGTACAAGCCGGACGAAGCCTATAATCCTGGCGATATGGTTGTGCAGGACGGTCGGATCTACCAGGCCACGAAAGCCGTGCCGAAGCAGGCACCGCCGCCGAATGCTGCCTACTGGTTGGACGTTGGCCAGTCGATCCAGGCGGCCAATGGGCTCGCTCAGCAAGTCCAAAAGAACACTGCCGACATTGACGCCACCCGAGCCGAAGCAGGCGCCGTGCAAACCCTGCGTGCGGCTTATCGCGCTGATAATGGGGAAGGGGACCTTAGCGATGCGCTGAAGATGTGGGACACCCAGGCGGCGTACTCCAAAGAGGTGGTGACTAGGGCAAGCCAGGACCAGGCCCTTGCTAAGTCCGTAGAGACTGTGCAGGTTTCGGTGGCAAGCAACACCAACGCCACGCAGCAGAACACCGCCGCGATTCAGCAGGTTTCAACCGCCCAGGGAAACACCGATGGCAAGCTGTCCACCATGTGGGCGGTGAAGATGCAAGTAAACGCCAATGGCCAGTATGTAGCGGCGGGCATTGGTCTGGGCATCGAGAACACTGGCGCAGGCCTACAGAGCCAGTTCTTAGTGTCTGCGGATCGGTTTGCGGTAGTGGGGACTACTGCTGGCGGCACGCCCTTCACGCCATTCGTGGTCCAAAACGGCCAGGTGTTCATCGCCCAGGCTTTCATTGGCGACGGCACCATCACTGCGGCCAAGATTGGCGTGCTTCAGTCGCTCAACTACCAGGCAGGAAAGGCCGGCTACAGACTTAACCTGGCTACTGGAGAACTTGAGAACAATGGCGTCGGTGGAAGCGGTCGCAGAACACAAACCAGCACAGGAGACCGCTACTACGACGCCAACGGCACCCTGCGTATCAGGATCGAGGTCTGACCATGCCGGTATTCGAGCTTTACAACGCCGACGGGTCACTTCAGCTGGATCTTTCGTCGCGCATCACCAAGATACTGGGGACCCAGCGCATAACCGCGTCCGGCTCGGCATACAGCGCCGGGTTTTCCAGTGGCACCATGTTCTACATGCTAATACCCGAGTCCAACCCATACAGCGACTGGGAGGACTATCCCAAGGTCACGGTATCGGGCAACACGTTGTCTTGGACGGCGCCGAAATACCCTTGCACCCTCATCTACGGGGTCTACTGAATGCCGATCGAGGTCATCAATACGTCCGGCACTGTCCTTATAGACGACAGCTACAGTAACGCGGTGCTTGCAGCACGGGGCACCATCACCCTCGCACGGAACCGTCCCAGTCAGCAATCGGACTTTCTGACGGTTACCTACACATCCAATGGCGATGTACCGATCTTCGCGCTGGACCTGACCGACGCCTGGGTCGTCCACTCGGCGACGTCACGCTCGGGCAACACCTTCTCCTTCGGAGTGATCTTCGCCCAGACCTTCTACGGGCGTACGGTGAACTACAGCATTTTCACTGTGCCGTCCGCGATAGGGAACGCTGGAGGAATCCTCCAGCTATTCAACGCCTCGGGGCAGCTCGTCTTCGATAGCAACATGAAGTACCTGCGCGTAAAGGGCTTCTACCGGACTGGGCCGGCGCGCAATGGCACGGTGGCCACCGACCTGGACCCCAACAGGGTTTATGGGTTGGCGCAGTGCATGGTGCCTTTCCAGGCGACCGCGCTGCTGCGCGACCCTGCGGACCGTGAGACCGTGATCTATTTCGGTGGCATCTCGACCTTCTACCGGTCGGGCGCCTCGCTGTTGGAGAAGACCATCACCACGGAGGGGGGCACTCGCACCGACGGGCGCACGTACAGCCGCGTAATCCAGGACGGGCTCGCCCTGGCCATAGACATAACCAACTTCTAGCATCCGCAATTAGGGAATCCTCAATGCCTTGGCTTCGATCAGGCACGGTTTCGTGCACCCAAAATTCGCCCACCGTCACGGGCACAAACACCGGCTTCGCGGCCAACGCGCGCGTAGGCGATGCCTTCCTAGGGCCGGACGGCCGCTGGTACGAAGTCGCCAACATTGCCAGCGATACGGTGCTATCGATCCTGCCGGCGTACCTCGGCCCGACCGTGACCGCTGGCACCTGCGCCCTGGCGCCCATGCAGGGCTACGTCAAGGCGTCGGCGGACGCGCTGCGGGCACTGGTCAATCAGTTCGGCACCCAACTGGCGGCACTGGGCACGACTGGTAACTACGACGTTTTGCCAGTCGCGAAGGGCGGCACTGGCGGCACGACACCGGCGACGGCCAGGGACGGTTTGGGTCTAGGCTCCGCTGCAACAGCGAATCTCGGTAACAGGTCGGGTCAGGTTCTTGCTGTGCCCGCGTTCGGTATCGGCAAGCGAGAGGATGTCGGCAATACCTCGATCATGCCTTCAATGAACGTATGGGAAACGAGCTTCGGGGCTATTGCTGACGCTACCCAATACCGGCCGTTCGCTTACGGGGTGTGCCTGAACTTGGCTTTTCCAGGCACGGGCTTTCTTGGCGCGCAGTTGTACATGGGCACGTCACCCGGGGGAATCATCGGTTTCCGCTCCGGCGACTACTCGGGCACGCAGCCCGGCGGTGGCTTCAACACCATTTACCACACCGGCAACACCACCCGTGCAGCTGACGGCACGCTGAAGGCGATCTGACCATGACAAGAGCGGCAATCAACGTGCTGGGCGCGACCGGCAAGACTTATGACTTTGTGACGCAGGGCGATACCGCCGTTACGTCGACGCGGGTCTCTAAGGGGATTTACCAAATCACCGGCTGCCTGGGCATGGTGCCGTTCCCGCCGGAGGATGAAGGCTGGGGCTATGCCGTCAACCAGGTGGACAACCGCGCGGACGTGGAGACCGACTTCGCCGAGGGCGTGCTGACCGTCACCGTAACGAAGGGCGGCGTGCCGTATGACCTGAAGCACATGATCACGCTGCACATTCTGGTGCCCGATCCAGCGCCGGTAGAAATGCCCAAGGCAGAAGGACAGCCGCCATCGGCTGAGCCACCCGCCGAAGGGTAACCATCGCTGCCAACAGAGCCCCGCCATCGAGCGGGTTTTTTTATGCCTGGAGAAAGACATGACCGGATTCGATCTGGCATTTGAAAGGGTGATCGGCCATGAGGGCCTGTTCACGGCTGACCCGAAGGACCGCGGCAACTGGACCTCGGGCGTGATCGGCCAGGGACAGCTAAACGGTACCAAATACGGTATCTCGGCTATGAGCTATCCCGACCTGGATATCGTCAACCTGACGGTGGATCAGGCCAAGGCCATCTACAAACGCGACTTCTGGGACCGCGCCCAGGCTGACCAGTACCCGGCTGCGCTTGCCTACCAACTGTTCGATATCGCCGTGAACAATGGCAACGGTAACGCCATCCGGATGCTTCAGCGCGCCGCGGGTGTGGCTGATGACGGCCAGGTGGGCAAGATCACCATCGCCGCCGTAAAAGCCATGAGCGTCACCGACGCGGTCATGCTGTTGAACGCTGAGCGCTTGCTGTTCATCACCAAGCTTTCGACCTGGTCCACCTATGGCAGGGGCTGGACCAACCGGGTGGCCGGTAACCTTCAATACGGGGCGGTGGACTCATGAACTGGTCAGATGTAGGCCGAATCATCGGCGCCGCCGCCCCCACCCTCGGGACATTGCTCGGCGGGCCTGCGGGCGCGGCGGTGGGTGCCCTGGTATCGAGCGCCCTCAATGTTACCAACGACCCTGATGCGGTCAGCGCCATCCTGGCCACCAACCCCGATGCAATGGTGAAGGTCCAGGAACTGCAGACGAACGCCAAGGTGCAGCTCCAGCAGCTCGCGGTCACCGCCGAGAACAACCGGCTTCAGGCCGAGGGCCTACAGTACGCCGCCGAGGCTGCCGACAGGGACAGCGCCCGCAAGCTGGCCGCTGCGCAACCTCGCGACATTGTGCGTCCGGTGGTCACCGGCCTGATCCTGCTGGGTACCCTGCTGATCATCGCCGCCGTGTTCATGGGCTGGAACAAAGAAATCCTGACCGACCCCACGGCGAGCCTCACCGTGGGCACCGTCATTGGGCTGTGGTTTGGGGAGCTCAAGCAGGTCATGGGCTTCTGGTTCGGCATGACCAAAGAATCGCAGAAGCAAAATGCGGCGATCACCGAGTTTGCGGTGGCCCCGGGCACTGTCACCCGCTCGAACAAATAACCCGCGTGCCAAGCGCACATCGACCATAACCCGCACAGAAGGGCCGCATAATGCGTACCGATCAATTCATCATGAAGTACAGCTACGGCTTCCACACCCTGGCGGTGAAGGCCAATGGCGGGGGCGTGGCTGTAGAGAAGCAGGTGGGCGCCGATTGGGTCGTGTCCGATACCTTTTCGGTAGACGGCGCCTGGCGCCTCGACCTGGGCAATTCGCCCACCCGCTTTACCCCCACAGGCGGCGCCGCTTATGAGGTGGTCAAGTGAGCCTAATCATCGGCGGAGCGCCGAAACAGAAAATCAGGATTCGCCGCGGCCTGGGCCTGCTGGGCGACAGCTTCAGCGCCAACTGCCACACCATAGCGGCCACGGCCTGGGGCACCGAGGCCTATGGCTATGCCGGAGCCATTGCGGCGAAGACGGGATTATTCCCAGACTGGCGGGACAATCAGGGCAAGGTCGGCGACCACACCGGGCAGATGATGGCGCGACTGCCGGCCTCGATCGCCTCGGCTACGGCGGATCTATGGCTGATGCTTTCTCGCACGAACGACAGCACCACCCCGGGCATGACCCTGGCTGACTCAAAGGCCAACGTGATGAAAGCCATCACCACCTTTGAGAATATCCCGGGCAAGTACCTCATTGTCGGAACGGGTACGCCGCGCTTTGGTGCGAAGGCCCTGACCGGTACCGCCTTGGAAGAAGCCATCGCCTATAAGGACTGGGTACTGGGCTACGTCAGGCAATTCGTGCCGGTGGTGAACATCTGGGACGGCTTCACCCAAGCTATGACAGTGGATGACCTGCATCCGAACCTACTGGGGTCGGACTTCATTCAGTCCCGAGTCGTGCCGGTGATCAACGCTAACTTCGAGTTCTCCGGGGTGCCACTGCCCACAGATGCTGCTGACTTGTACTCAGCGATCCGCCCGTTCGGCTGCCTGAACGCCAACCCGCTGATGCTTGGCACGGCTGGCACGCTCAACGCCTCTGTAAACGCGGTCGCTGGCTCGGTCCTGGCCGACGGCTACAAGGCCACGGGCTCTAACCTGGCTGGCATCACCACCAGGTGGTACAAGGAACAGGCCGCCTTCGGCGAAGCCCAGTGCATTGAGCTGTCGGGTGCCATGACCGGTACCGGTGGCTATATCTACGTGCAGCCGGCTACAAACGTGCCGACCATCAACCTGGCCGTGGCCGACGTGCTGGAAATGGTGTCGATGGCGGAGATCGTCGGCAGTAGCCGCGGCATCCTGGGCTGGGAAGCGGAGATGATCATCAACAAGCCGGTGAACGGCACGGCAACCACGCTTTATTACCGCTCGATGGACAAGTACCAGGAGCCCTTCACCCTGCCGGCCAGCTGGAAGGGAACGCTCGAAACCCAACGTCACACCGCCGACCTAACCGAAACGACGGTCACTTGTCGTATGGGGCTCTACTTGGCCACCGGCATTGCCCAGGCATCGACAGTGAAGGTCAGCCAGTTTGGCCATCGGAAAGTTTGACCAGCTCAACCCCCCTCCAGCACCGGCAACAGAAGTAAAAGTGAGTAGAAGGGGCGACTCAATTGGATGTTGACGCATCCTCTTAAGCCGCCAAACCCGCAGAGCACTCCTGCAAGTCCGGCCAAGACCCCCGCTCCGTGCACGAAGCGAGGCAAGGCTATACTGTCTATCCATACAGGTAAAGGCTTGCAATGACCAACCCAATCGTTCCCTGGATGGGCGGCAAACGCCGCTTAGCAAATTCCCTTTTTGCGCTGTTCCCACCTCATGAGTGCTACGTCGAGGTCTTCGCCGGCGGCGCTGCGCTCTATTTCAAACGTCCTGAGCCTGCCAAAGTAGAGGTGCTCAACGACATCAATGGTGATCTCGTCTGCCTCTACCGTGTGGTTCAGCACCACCTGGAAGAATTCATCAGGCAATTCAAATGGGCGCTCACCTCCCGCCAGCTCTTCGAATGGCAGAAGATGACCCGCCCGGAAACGCTTACTGATATCCAGCGGGCCGCGCGCTTCTTTTACCTTCAGCACCACGCGTTCGGTGGCCTCACAACCGGGCAGACTTTTGGTACTGCTACAACCGCTCGCGCCATCAACCTGATGCGTATCGAAGAAAGTCTTTCTGCTGCCTGGCAACGCCTGGCTGGTACCTACGTCGAGAACCTGCCATGGCTGCAGTGCGCTGAGCGCTATGATCGGCCGCATACCTTTCATTACATGGACCCGCCGTATTGGGGGACTCGGGGCTACGGAAGCAGCTTCGGCCTGGACCAATACGAACTGATGGCCGACTTCATGAGGCGGTCTCAGGGCAAGGTCATGGTCAGCATCAATGACCACCGGGACATCCGTGAGGTGTTTGCTGGGTTCCGCCTTGAAGAGCTGAGCATCCGCTACAGCAATACGAACATGCGCCAGGCCAAGGCAAAGGTTACCGGGGAGCTCGTCGTGATGAACTGGTGAAATGGAGCTGCATGCTCACGGCTATGAAGGCTGGATGATTCCGGTCTTGAGCTGATTGAGTTTCTCTTGCCTTAGCAAGGCCGCTAGGTCCCTCCAGGGCATTTGCTCTGCCTGGATCGCTGCGGCACATCCTTCCGGTCCTTAAAAGAGCGATGCGCCGCTGCTGGTCTTTGATGTGCATTACAGCAACGGCAGACTACTAATTCTTCGGCGATCTCCCATTTTTCCTTCCAACTAATCAGGTTCTGCGTCATCAGTATCTCCAGTCTGTTCTAAGTAAAGATCACGGGCGGGCTGGGAAATTTTATTCATAAATCATCCGATTCATACTCAATCTTATTTTCGGGAACTCCTGCTACAGGAGGGGACCTATGAAGCCGATCAGTTAAGTAATACATTCCTAGTAAGCTGGTTATGAGAATGTTGAATGTGCAAAAAATATAAACGGACGAGATGGTCCATCGCAAAATCAGGATTGTTGAAGGATCGAGCCTAGCTTTTATTATTGGTGCAGCTAGCGTAAGTATCGTTCCGCCAATGTATAGTAGTAGAGCTCCTAGAGCTAGGTACCCAAAAAGGAAACATAAGAATCTTCGCCTTGAAAGTTTTTCAGGCTCGAGAGAATTATTTGTTTCTAAAGTTGGCGGGTCTCCGATCATCGGATCATCCATGCCCTCCCGATTAAATGTGGCTACTGCAGCTAAAGCAGTAATATAAAAGCCACTCAATAGCTGAAGATAGGAGACAATTGAGTTGATAAGCCCAGGGGAGCCAAATATTGAGAATTTTTCTCCGGCTAAATAAATTACCCCAAGCGTAAAAATTGTGAGGATAAATGGTATTATGACTTCCTCAAATAGCTTGTCATCTCGCCTTATTTTCAGGTATGAGAGGGGTTTAAAAAGCCGATTTAGAGATTTTTCCATGCTAGAATCCTCACAGCAATGACTTCATTTTCTTTAGAAGTTTGCTGTCGATAGTGCTGATGCACTGTTCTAAATTGTGACTTACTTCGACTTCCTCTACCTTCCCAAAGCAAATATCTCCTGCGTCTTCACGTAAGCTTTTGAAGTTAACAGTTTTCTGCTTGTCATTCGATCTTTTAAATACAACTTTTACATCATCGAATCGATGATTTTTGCCATAATTTTTAATCTTGTTAATGAGCCCTATAGCTTGTGATCCTTGAGGTTTATTTTTAGCTTTTACTCTTATTGTGCTTACAATTGTAGCTGTTTCAGGCAATTCATCAAGTTCCATTATTGGGAACTCTTTCGAAAGCTCAACAAAACTTAGTTGCCCGGCGATAAGGTCTTCTCTAAGGGTTTTGCTTGCGAATGCTGATAAGGATACAGTCGGATAAGTTATAATATCTTTAGCCAGGCTCTTATCTTTATATGTGCTTGAAAGCAGCAGCTTGAAAAATGATCGGAGAAATTTTTCAATCTTTGTTTTCCCTATCCCAGGAACATCCTCAAGTAGTAGCTTGAATTCGCTCCCGCCGTTTTTAGTTGGGTTGAGAGAGATAAGCGCATGGGCAGATATTGCTACGCCTTCGCCCTTTAGCTTAGATTCTTGCCTCAGCTTACCAGACTCAAGGTCACTAAAGACTGGGTCGGCTACTTTCTTATCCGCGTATTGAAACAATATCACTGCTAGTCGACTATTTAAGTCAACCTTGATGTCTGCTACCCGGATACTTGCAGAGTCGTCATCAACCAGCTGGAAAAGCTCACCCTTTTTGAATTTTGTTTTCAAAGCCATCATGCATTGATCAATATCAGGCTTTGGTCCACCAGCGGGAATCGGGGCGATCGACATACCATAGAAAATTACCAACCGCGAATTTAGTGACAACATCCTTCAGTCCTTCCCTTCCACCTTATGATATTCAGGGCTCTGCTAGATGAGTACGACGTATTAACCTCGTGCTCCATGCATCGCGGCCTCTCTCTGTAGCTGTCATTAAGCTGCCATTATGGAGCCAAAAGCATCCCAAAAGGCACAAAAAAAGCACTTGCTGCTTGAGCTAAGTGCTTGATTTGTAATGCTTGTTTGGTGGAGCCGGGGGGATTTGAACCCCCGTCCGCCAGTACTCCGCTGTCGGTACTACATGCTTAGCCCGTTCTACTAAGTTAACCCGCGGCCGCCCGAGGGGCAGGGTGCTTTGGGCGAGTCGTGTAAGTTTTAGCCACGTCGTCCACGACGTACTAGGCGGCGATCCTGTTCTATCTGACAGTCGGTTCGGGTTTACAGGCATCCCCTAGCGACTGCTGGTACCGAAGTAACCAGAAGCTCAGGTTCTAGTCGTCGCAATTAAGCGGCGAGTGCGAATTCCTGGCCGTAGGTATCGTCATTGGCAACTATAAAAGTTGCAACAGTGGATTTACGAGTTCTGTTACCAACTCGGCATGCACCTAGAGTTTCATCACCGGCGTCGAATCCTGATCGGCCCCAGACCTGCTGCCAGTGGCAACAGGTGTGCGTAGCATACCCTATTGCGGCACCCGCGTCACCTGCGTGTGCCCAGGTTGGCCTCAGTTACCGGCCGCGCCGCCTTTCTTGGTGTAGTTGTCCAGCTGGGTGATGATCTTGCCAGTGCGGGCTACGCAGGCTTTTTCGTCACCTTTGGCGTGTTCGGCTTTGGCTGCGTCGATCTCGCCTTGCAGGGTCTTACCCAGCGAAGGGTTGGTCGCCACAGTAGTGGTCATGGTGTCTTTGATTTTCTGCAGGTTGGCGGCGCACAGGTCCTCGGCGGCGAAGCTGGGTGCGGCGAGGAAGGCGGTTGCGCAGAAGGCCAGGGCGGGGAGGGCGAAACGAGTCATGGGCAATTCTCCTTGAAGTGTAAGCACGCTCATTGGCCAGGTGCCAACGCGCCCGCTGTGCCCGCGTGGGCGGGGTTACTTCATGGACTGCGCAAAGTGCCAGCAGTTTCTATTTTTTTGTGCGCGAATTAACGGAGTGATGGTTGAACGGCGATGGCGGCCCGTTCGCACTCTTTTGAGGCAAAGTTTGTTAGCGGGTGTTGCAAGCAGGGCGAGTTCGCCAGCTTTGCTGGCTCCTACAGTGAAGGCGACTAATCGTCGCCTTTGCCTTTGTTGCGTACGGCGCGCTGGATCTCGCGATGGGAATCACGTTCGCGCTCGGTGTCGCGCTTGTCGTATTCCTTCTTGCCTTTACCCAGTGCGATTTCGCACTTGATCAGGTGCTTGCTCCAGTAAAGGGCGGTGCACACCGCGGCATAGCCCTTTTGCTGAACAGACGCATGCAGGCGCTCAAGCTCTTTCTTGTTCAGAAGCAGCTTGCGGGTGCGGGTAGGGTCCGCAATCACATGGGTGCTGGCCGTATTGAGCGGCGTGAAGTGGGCGCCGAACAGCCAGGCTTCGCCGTCTTTGAGCAGCACGTAGCTGTCTACCAGCTGCGCCTTGCCCGCGCGCAGGCTTTTCACTTCCCAGCCGGCGAGCACCAACCCCGCTTCAAGGCGTTGCTCGATGAAATAATCGTGTCGCGCTTTCTTGTTTAGCGCGATTGTCCCCGTAGGGTGCTTCTTTTGCTTAGCCATAGGGCGCGCATTATAGGGGCAAGTTCGCGCGGCGGCTACGGTTGCGATTTGTTTCAGCAGCGCGGGGCAGGTTGAGCCGCTGCGGTTAATCCCGGACAATGCCCGCTCTTTTTTGCATGCAGGCAGTACGCGGATGTCGAATGAAAAGGTATCCGTCCATGGAAGCTGGGCAAGCCGGTGGGTCTTTATCCTCGCGGCCACAGGTTCCGCGGTCGGGCTGGGCAGTATCTGGAAATTCCCTTACATGGTTGGCGTGTACGGCGGCGGCGCCTTTGTGCTGGTGTTCCTGGCGTGTATTGCGCTGATTGGGGTGCCCGTCATGCTGGCTGAAACCCTGATAGGCCGTCGTGCCCGGCAAAGCCCGGCGAATGCTCTGGCGTCGCTGGCGGGGGAGGCGGGCCAGCCGGCGGCGTGGTCCTGGGCCGCCTTCGCCGGCATGCTCACGGCGTTGCTGATCCTCTCGTTTTATAGCGTAGTAGGGGGGTGGTCCTTCGATTACATTCTGGACATGGCCAAAGGGGATTTCGAAGGCGTAACCGCCGACCAGGTGGGTGCTTACTTCGGCAATGTGATCAGCGACCCGCTGCGCCTGATCTTCTGGCACAGCGTATTTATGTTCACCTCGGCGGTGGTCATCGCCAAAGGCGTGGTCGGCGGGTTGGAGCGCAGCCTGCGAATCATGATGCCCTTGCTGTTCCTGCTGCTGCTTATTCTGCTGGGGTACAGCATGACCACGGGCCATTTTATGGATGGCCTGCACTTTATGTTCGATTTCGACGCCAGCAAAGTGCTCGACGGCCTGCTGCCGGCCATGGGCCATGCGTTCTTTTCGTTAAGCGTGGGCGTGGGGTCGATCATGATCTACGGCGCCTATATGCCGAAAAGCGCGTCTATTACTGGCACCATCGTATCCGTGGCCTTGCTGGACACCTTCGTGTCTTTGCTGGCGGGCGTGGCGTTGTTCCCTATCGTGTTCGCCGCGGGGCTGAACCCTGGGGAAGGGCCGGGCCTGATGTTCGTGACCCTGCCGTTTGCGTTCGGTAGCGTGCCGTTCGGGCAGTTGATGGGTGTGGTGTTCTTTATTCTGGTGGGTGTGGCGGCCTGGAGCTCGGCCATTTCCTTGCTTGAGCCCATGGTGGCCTATATGGTGGAACGCAAGAAGCTCTCTCGCCCTATGGTCTCCGCGCTGCTGGCATTTGCCTGCTGGTTGTTCGGGCTGGGCACGGTGTTTTCGTTCAACATCTGGAAGCAGGCGAAATTTTTCGTGAACGATGACTTGGGCTTTCACCTCTATCAATGGGGTGCCCAGGCCGGGTTGGACTTCTTTGGCGTGATCGATTTCTTCACGTCCAGGATCATGCTGCCGCTGGGTGGCTTGTGCTTCGTGGTGTTCGCCGGGTGGGTGATGGGGCGTGAGGCCGTTCGTAATGAGCTGTCGATGCGCAATCCGGCGCTGTTCGAACTCACCTTCTTTTTGATGCGCTATGTGGCGCCGTGCGGCATCCTCATCGTATTTGCCGCTCAGCTTTGGAAGTGACGCGTTCATGACAACCCATATTCAACGTTCCGCCCTTCTTCCGTACCCCGCCAAGGCGCTGTACGACCTGGTCAACGACGTTGCTCGGTACCCTGAGTTTCTTCCGTGGTGTTCATCCACGCGTATTCTGGAAACAGGCGAAGGCTTTATGCGTGCCAGCCTAGAGGTGGCCAAGGGCGGCCTGAGCCAGCGCATGGTGACTCGCAATACCTTGGTGCCAGGCGAGCGAATGGAGATGAACCTGGAGGAAGGGCCATTCACTCAACTCAATGGGGTGTGGGTGTTCAAGCCGCTAGGGGAGAAGGCCTGCAAGATCAGCCTGGACCTAGCCTTCGACTACGACGGCCCGCTGATCCGCGCGACCTTGGGGCCGCTGTTCAATCAGGCCGCCAATACGCTGGTGGATGCGTTTTGCCAGCGGGCTAAGCAGTTGTATGGATAAGGGCTCGCCAGCTTTGCTGGCTCCTACGGCCGGAGGTCAGATATAAAAAAACCTGGGCTAGCCCAGGTTTTTCATGCGCCGCGAACTTACTGCGGGGAGCTTTGGATCGGCTCGGGGCTGGGTACCGGTACCGGTTTGGCCTGGTCCACGTCACGCTGGATCTGGTCCAACAGCGAGCCTGGTTGAGCAGGGGTTTCCGGTTGCTGCGGCTGCGCTGGCGTGGTTGGGTCCGCGGGTGTTGCGGTGTTGTCCCTGCCCATGATGGCGTCATCACGGCTAACGCCTGGCATGAAGTCCCCGGACAGGCTGGCCAGTTGGTCCTGCTCGTTGAAGAAAACACTCACGCGTTCTTGCTGTCGGCGAGCGCCGCCTTGCTGCATGCTGTAGAGGTAGTCCCAACGATTGGGGTGGAACGTATCCACGAGCATGGGGTTACCCATGATAAACCGCACTTGCCGCCGGGTCATTCCAGGCCTCAACTGGTCTATCATGTCCTGCGTGACGACATTGCCCTGCTGGATGTCGATCTTATAAACCCCGGGGAATGAACAACCGGCGAGTGCGAGCAGGCCCACGAACGTGAGGCTGGTAAGCAAGTGCTTGGTGTTTTGCATCGGTGGGCGACTTCCACTATCTTGGCTGGGTCAACAAAGCCCCGATCATACCCGCATTGACTGAAGCTGCGAAGCAGCATCGGCGAGAAAGCTGACCATGGTTGAAAACAACGAACTACGAAAAGCAGGTCTGAAGGTGACCCTACCACGGGTCAAGATCCTGCAAATGCTTGACTCGGCCGAGCAGCGCCACATGAGCGCCGAGGACGTGTACAAGGCCCTCATGGAGGCGGGTGAAGACGTAGGGCTTGCCACTGTTTACCGAGTACTGACCCAGTTCGAGGCGGCTGGCCTGGTGGTCCGCCATAATTTCGATGGCGGCCACGCAGTGTTCGAGCTCGCCGACGGCGGGCACCACGACCACATGGTGGACGTGGACTCGGGCGAGGTTATCGAGTTTTTCGACAGTGAAATTGAAAAGCGGCAAAAGGAGATCGTGATCGAGCATGGCTTCGATTTGGTGGATCACAATCTGGTGTTGTACGTCCGTCGGCCAAAATAACCACGGCTGTAAATACGCAAAAACCCGCAGGATGGCGGGTTTTCGTTTCTCAATATTAGTGCGCGGATCAAGCCGACCCTACAGGCCGGCTAGCCCAGTAATCAGCCTTTAGCGCTTACCACCATTTTGCGAGCGTGTGCCAGGGACTCCTTGGTCAGGTCCACGCCGCCCAACATGCGGGCCACTTCTTCAATGCGCTCAGCTTTTGCGAGCGTGCGCACTGCCGTACGGGTTTCATCGCTGCCCCGAAGCTTGTGTACGAACAGGTGGTGATGGCCTTGGGCGGCCACTTGAGGCAAGTGGGTGACCGTGAGTACCTGCCCGCGTTCGCCGAGCTTGCGCAGTAATTGGCCGACGATCTCTGCGGTCGGGCCGCCGATACCCACGTCCACCTCGTCGAATACCAAGGTAGGGGTGCGCGAGGTTTGCGCGGTGATCACCTGGATGGCCAGGCTTATACGGGACAGCTCGCCGCCGGAGGCTACCTTGGCCAACGACTTGATGGGCTGGCCGGGATTGGCGCTGACCATCAGCTCCACGCTTTCCTGCCCATGGGGGTGCAGGTCGTTGCTGGCGTGTAGCTTGAGCTCGATGCGGAACCGGCCACCGGGCATGCCCAGGCGGTGGATTTCTTCTTCTACGGCAGTTTCCAAACGCTTGGCCGCTTCGCTACGCAGGGCGCTCAGCTCATCGGCTTTGTGCTGGTAATGGCGCGCGAATGAGGCCAGCTCGCCTTCCAAGCGCTCGATGGACTCATCGCAAGCGGCCAGGCTTTCGACTTCATCGAACAGTTTCTGCTGCAAGGCAGCCACTTCACCAGGCTGCACGCGGTGCTTGCGGGCCAGGGTATAGATGGTGTCCAGTCGCTCTTCGATCAATTGCAAGCGGGCAGGGTCGGCCTCGAAATTATCCACAAAGCGATTAAGCTCGCCGACGGCTTCTTCGACCTGGATCTGTGCGCTGGAGAGCATGTTGGCCGCTTCTTGCAGTGCCCGTGGCGGATTGGCGACCGACGACAGCCGGTTAAGGCAAGCGCTTAGTGCATCGAGAATGTTGCCCGAATCGCCTTCGGAGCATTGCTCCACGACCTGGCGGCTGGTGGCGAACAAGCCTTCGGCGTTGGCCAGGTTCTTTTGGGCTTCTTCGAGCTCTTCCAACTCGTTCTCGCCCAGGCCCAGGTTTTCCAATTCTTCGAGCTGATAGCTAAGCAACTGATGGCGCGCGCGCTGCTCCTCGCTGGTGCTCGACAGCCGGTGGATTTCCTGACGGGTTTGCCGCCAGCGCTGTGCGGCCATGTTTACCTGGCGGGCCAAATCGGCGGCGCCGGCGAACTCGTCCAGCAGGCGGCGATGCGTATCCGGTTTCAGCAAGGACTGATGCTCGTGCTGGCCGTGGATATCGATCAGCAGCTCGCCCAGTGCCTTTAAGTCTCCCAAAGGGCTGGGCGCGCCGTTGATGTACGCCCTGGAACGGCCTTCGCTGGTGATCACCCGGCGCAGAATGCAGTGGTGGTCTTTGTCCAGGTCTCGCTCGGCCAGCCAGGCACGGGCGTCGGGGATGTCAGCCACGTCGAAGGTTGCCAGAATGTCGGCCTTGTCCGCGCCTGGGCGCACTACGCCGCTGTCGGCACGGTCGCCCAAGGCCAGGCCCAGCGCGTCGAGCATGATCGACTTGCCCGCGCCGGTTTCGCCGGTGATCACGCTCATGCCGTGTTCCAGCTCTAGGTCTAGATGTTCGACGATGGCGTAGTTATGAACGGACAGGTGCACCAGCATGGTCACGATCCCCGAAATGAAAGGTCTGGTTATTTATACAGTGCTTTGGGTAGGGCTGACAATGCCAAGTGTCGGCCGAATGCACCGCCGTTACGCTTCAAGGAAGTGAAATTTGCCATGCCGGTGCCTTGAAGCGAGCGCGGAAGGCCCCATATACCGGGGCAAGCATGCGCGAGCGAGTGCTCGCCGACGTATCCAAAGGAGAACCCCATGGCTGAAGACAAGACTCTGGACGAACAGAACCCGGAACTCACCCCGGCGCCAGAAGCCAACGGCGAAGACCTTGCCGCGCAAATCCAGGCCCTTGAAGAGCAATTGGCCGCTGCCAAGGACCAATCCTTGCGGGTTGCCGCCGATGTGCAAAACATCCGTCGTCGCGCCGAACAGGATGTGGAAAAAGCCCACAAGTTCGCGCTGGAGAAATTCGCCAACGACCTGTTGCCGATCATCGACAGCCTCGAGCGCGGCCTGGAAGTAACCAATGCCGACGACGAAGCCCTGCGCCCAATGCGCGAAGGCATGCAGCTGACCCTCAAAATGTTCGGCGATACCCTCAAGCGGTATGGCGTAGAAGCGGTCGACCCCCATGGTGAGCCCTTCAACGCCGAGCATCACCAGGCCATGGCCATGCAGGAAAGCAGCGATGTGGAGCCCAACACCGTGCTCAAGGTGTTCCAGAAGGGTTATCAGCTCAATAGCCGCCTGCTGCGCCCCGCCATGGTGGTGGTCAGCAAGCCCGCCGCGCCAGCCTCGCCGTCGATCGACGAAAAGGCTTGAAATCCTTAAAGCGGCCCCCATTTAGTTTGCAAGCGTTCGAGTGCTACCGCGTACAGCCACCACTGGCGCGGCAACCTAATTCAAAGTTTCAGGAGAGTTTCATACATGGGCAAGATTATCGGTATTGACCTGGGGACTACCAACTCCTGCGTCTCCGTGCTGGAAAATGGCAAAGCCAAGGTTATCGAAAACGCCGAAGGCGCACGTACCACCCCTTCGATCATCGCGTACGCCAACGACGGCGAGATCCTGGTTGGCCAGTCCGCCAAGCGTCAGGCGGTCACCAACCCACACAACACCCTGTATGCGGTAAAGCGCCTGATCGGCCGTAAGTTCGAAGAAGAAGTCGTTCAAAAAGACATCAAGATGGTCCCGTACCAGATCGCCAAGGCGGACAACGGTGACGCGTGGGTCGAAGTGAACGGCCAGAAAATGGCACCGCCACAAATCTCGGCCGAAGTGCTGAAGAAGATGAAAAAGACCGCCGAAGACTATTTGGGCGAAGCGGTCACCGAAGCGGTTATCACCGTGCCGGCCTACTTCAACGATAGCCAGCGCCAGGCGACCAAGGACGCCGGCCGTATCGCGGGCCTGGACGTAAAACGCATCATCAACGAGCCTACCGCCGCCGCCTTGGCGTACGGTATGGACAAAGCACGCGGCGACCACACCGTCATTGTTTATGACTTGGGTGGCGGTACCTTCGACGTGTCCGTCATTGAAATCGCGGAAGTCGATGGCGAGCACCAGTTTGAAGTGTTGGCCACCAACGGTGACACCTTCCTCGGGGGTGAAGACTTCGACATCCGTTTGATCGACTACCTGGTAGACGAATTCAAGAAAGAAAGCGGCATGAACCTCAAGGGCGATCCCCTGGCCATGCAGCGTCTGAAAGAAGCCGCTGAGAAGGCCAAGATCGAGCTGTCGTCTTCGCAGTCCACCGACGTGAACCTGCCATACATCACCGCCGACGCCACCGGGCCAAAGCACTTGAACGTGAAAATCTCCCGCGCCAAGCTCGAAGCGTTGGTTGAGGACCTGGTTCAGCGCACCATCGAGCCTTGCCGTATCGCACTCAAGGATGCGGGTATCGACGCCGGTTCCATCAACGACGTGATCCTGGTGGGCGGGCAAACCCGTATGCCACTGGTTCAGAAGGCCGTTAGCGATTTCTTCGGTAAAGAAGCGCGCAAAGACGTCAACCCGGACGAAGCCGTTGCCATGGGTGCCGCCATTCAGGGCGCCGTACTGGCCGGTGACGTGAAAGACGTACTGCTGCTGGACGTGAGCCCGCTGACCCTTGGTATTGAAACCATGGGCGGCGTAATGACGCCTTTGATCGAGAAGAACACCACAATCCCGACCAAGAAGTCGCAGACCTTCTCCACCGCTGACGACAACCAGAGCGCTGTGACCATTCACGTGCTGCAGGGCGAGCGTAAGCAGGCTGGCCAGAACAAGTCGTTGGGTAAGTTTGACCTGAGTGAAATCCCGCCAGCACCACGTGGCGTGCCTCAGATCGAAGTGACCTTCGACATCGACGCCAACGGCATTCTGCACGTAGGCGCCAAGGACAAGGCCACCGGCAAGCAGCAGTCCATCGTGATCAAGGCCAACTCGGGCCTGTCGGATGAAGAAATCCAGCAGATGATCCGTGATGCCGAGGCCAACTCGGAAGAAGACCGCAAGTTCGAAGAACTGGCCGCTGCCCGTAACCAGGGTGACGCACTGGTACACTCGACTCGCAAGATGGTCAGCGAAGCGGGCGACAAAGTTACCGCCGAAGAGAAGACTGCCATTGAAGCCGCGGTGTCTGCGCTGGAAGTGGCTGTGAAGGGTGATGACAAGGCTGCCATCGACGCTCGCGTCGAGGAGCTGTCCAAGATCACCGCGCCGGTTGCCCAGAAGATGTACGCGGACGCGGGTGCTCCGGAAGGCGCTGCCCAGCAGCCTGCTGGCGAAGAGCCGAAGAAGCACGACGACGTGGTCGATGCTGAGTTCGAAGAAGTGAAAGACAACAAGTAAGTACTGCTTGTGATCGGCCGGTGCCCTGCGTATGCGTGGTGACTGGTAGCATGTCGCCGCGCGGGAGCCTTGGCTCCCGCGTTGGCATGTCTGGAGTACAGGAATTTCAAGCACCCGGTTCGCTGGGTGTTCCAGTTGGCCCCTGGCTGCAGCGCGCGAGGCATCGCTGGCCGGTGCGTCGAATTTTATTCAGGATGTAAAAGAAGCATATGGCTAAGCGTGATTACTACGAGGTACTTGGGGTCGAGCGAGGCGCGAGCGAAGCTGACCTGAAGAAGGCCTATCGCCGCCTGGCGATGAAACATCACCCGGACCGTAACCCCGGAGACAAAGCCTCGGAAGAAAGCTTCAAGGAGGCCAACGAGGCCTATGAAGTACTGTCCGACGCGAGCAAGCGCGCCGCGTACGACCAGTACGGCCACGCCGGTGTAGACCCACAAATGGGTGGGGGCCCGGGCTTCGGTGGCGCTAACTTCTCCGACATCTTCGGTGACGTCTTTAGCGACTTCTTCGGTAGCGGCGGGCGGGCTGGTGGTCGAGGTGGTGCTCAACGGGGTAGCGACCTGCGCTACACCCTGGAGCTGGACCTGGAGGAAGCCGTGCGTGGCACTACGGTCAGCATCCGCGTGCCAACCCTGGTCAATTGCAAGGTGTGCGACGGCAATGGGGCCAAGAAGGGTTCCTCGCCCGTCACTTGCCCAACCTGCGCCGGTATCGGCCAGGTGCGGATGCAGCAGGGCTTCTTCTCGGTGCAGCAAACCTGCCCGCGCTGCCATGGCCAGGGCAAGATTATTTCCGACCCCTGCGAGGCCTGCCACGGCGAAGGCCGCGTAGAAGAATTCAAAACCCTATCGGTCAAGGTACCGCCAGGGGTGGACACCGGTGATCGTATTCGCTTGTCGGGCGAAGGCGAAGCGGGTGCACAGGGTGGCCCTACCGGTGACCTGTATGTGGTTATCAACGTACGCGAGCACTCGATCTTCCAGCGCGACGGCAAGAACCTCTACTGTGAGGTGCCGATCAGCTTCACGGACGCCGCCTTGGGTGGTGAGCTTGAAGTACCTACCCTGGATGGCCGGGTCAAGTTGAAAATCCCGGATGGCACTCAAACCGGCAAGCAGTTCCGCCTGCGTGGCAAGGGCGTGGCGCCGGTTCGCGGTGGCGCGCCGGGCGACCTGCTCTGCCGTGTGGCGGTGGAAACCCCGGTCAACCTGGACCGCCGCCAGCGCGAGCTGTTGGAAGAGTTCCGGGCTTCATTGGAAGGCAATACTACCCATTCGCCCAAGGCCAGTGGCTGGTTCGAAGGTATGAAGCGCTTCTTCGGCGACTTGTGAAGGCAGCGATCAAAAGGGTTCACAGATGCGACGTATAGCTGTAATGGGCGCCGCCGGCCGTATGGGGAAAACCCTGGTCGAAGCGGTGCAGCAAACCCCCGGTGCCGGCCTGACCGCTGCCATTGATCGCTCGGACAGCACCTTGGTAGGTGCTGATGCGGGCGAATTGGCCGCGCTGGGGCGGATCGGCGTGCCGCTGTCAGGCGACCTGGCCAGGGTGGCGGATGAGTTCGATGTGCTGATCGACTTCACTCACCCCTCGGTGACGCTGAAGAACCTGGCTTTCTGCCGCAAGGCGGGCAAGGCGATGATCATTGGTACTACCGGTTTCAGCCCCGAGGAAAAAGAACGCCTCGCTGAAGCCGCCAAGGACATCCCTATCGTGTTCGCGGCCAACTTCAGCGTTGGGGTCAATCTCTGCCTGAAGTTGCTCGATACCGCTGCGCGTGTATTGGGTGATGACGTAGATATCGAGATTATGGAAGCCCACCACCGCCACAAGGTAGACGCGCCCTCGGGCACGGCCTTGCGCATGGGCGAAGTGGTTGCCAGCGCGCTGGGCCGTGACCTGGAGAAAGTCGCTGTGTACGGCCGCGAAGGGCAAACCGGCGCCCGTGACCGGCAGAGCATTGGCTTTGCCACCGTAAGGGCAGGGGATGTTGTAGGCGACCATACCGTGCTCTTTGCCGCCGAAGGCGAGCGGGTGGAAATCACCCACAAAGCCTCCAGCCGCATGACCTTCGCCAAGGGCGCGGTACGTGCTGCCCTATGGCTGGATGGCCGCGCGCCGGGGCTTTACGACATGCAGGATGTGCTGGACTTGCGTTGAGCTGGTAGAGCGTGACTGGGAATGCCTCGTGGCCATTCCCAGGCTTTCGCTTGCAGTGAGCTTCTGGTCTCATAGCAGCAGTACCTGTGATGGGCAGACCTAGTCGTTCTGCTAGTTTCACCGTAGAGCCTGACACGCTTTAATTGGGCGGAATTTTCGGAGCAGCCCAATGACTCGGCGGACCCCTTATTTTTCATTGATAGCGACTGATATGGCGCAGTCTGTATACCGGAATGCACGTGTATCAAAGAGCTATACACCATTTGGTCACTTGTCGGGCAGGCAGCCCGAACCTGCGTTCACAGGTCAGAGGCGAGAGGCAGATTTCTACCTGATGGGAGGTGGGCGTCGGGCCTACTCGCCCACTTTGCTAAGGTTTTTTTCTGCCGATGGCGCCAGTCCATTTGGGCGAGGTGGATTGAATGCCTATGCTTATTGCAGCGGTGACCCGATCAACAGGCAGGATAGAGGAGGTGCCAGCTGGGCGAGCCTGCTAGGCAAGCTTGTGAAAAGCGCCAAGCCCGTCACCTTGCCACGCGCGAGCGCCTTGGAATTAGCGTATGCCGGCGCTGGTAAGGGGAAAACTCTACGATTCTTCACGACAGAAGTAGCTGATCCTACGCAGATGTATAAAAGCCTGGGTGCTCATCTCTCAGGCTCTCAAGGCAGCTTTGGCGTTATGGCTCGCAACGCTGAGCAAGTGAGGTTGGGCGCCAAAAGCTTTGAGGTAATTCCAAGTTATGCGCCCTTGCGAGACCCGTCCTTGTTCGAGCGGGCTATTGATCGACAGCATGCAAGCATTTGGGCAAACGAAGCCATCAAGCCCGTTGGCCCGGGCGACTGGCCAGCTTTGCCGGAGGGGTCTTTGAATCTAAACGACAGTGATGTCAGGCGCACCGTTCTTAGTTATCTGTATTATCAAGAATTGGCAGACCCGGCAGTCGTTCGTCTGCGAGGGCGTGTAGACCCATGGAGCCAGCAACGCCGATAAATTAAAAGCGTGCGGTGGGTGGACCAAAATGTCGCTTTTCTGTAAGCTACAGCTTTAGTGTGTCCACTAAAAGCGCGCAGATAATTCAGTGAACGAGCGGGGTGACGTGTCCATACGTCTCTCCGCTTTTTTACAACCTGCGATCGCCCTTTCAGGCTTGATTTATCGGAGGTCTTCTTGACTAAGCCAGCCATACTCGCCCTTGCCGACGGCAGCGTCTTTCGCGGTGAAGCGATCGGAGCCGACGGCCAGACCGTCGGAGAGGTGGTATTCAACACCGCCATGACAGGCTATCAGGAAATTCTCACCGACCCTTCCTATGCCCAGCAGATCGTAACCCTCACCTATCCCCACATCGGCAACACCGGCACCACCGCGCTGGACGCCGAGGCTGATCGCGTGTGGTCCGCGGGCCTGGTGATCCGGGATCTGCCCCTGGTGGCCAGCAACTGGCGCAATACCCAGTCACTGTCCGATTACCTCAAAGCCAACAATGTAGTGGCAATCGCCGGTATCGACACTCGCCGCCTGACCCGACTGCTGCGTGAGAAGGGCGCGCAAAATGGCTGCATCCTGGCCGGTGACGATATCTCCGAAGAAGCGGCCATTGCTGCTGCTCGTGGTTTCCCAGGCCTAAAAGGGATGGACCTGGCCAAAGAGGTGAGCACCAAGACGACCTACCCGTGGCGCGAAGGGGTGTGGGCGCTGGCCACCGATAGCCATGCCGTGATGAAGGACGAAGAGCTGCCCTACCATGTGGTGGCCTACGACTACGGCGTTAAGCTGAATATCCTGCGCATGCTGGTTGCGCGCGGCTGCCGCCTGACGGTAGTGCCCGCGCAAACCCCCGCTAGTGAAGTGCTTGCGCTCAAGCCAGACGGCGTATTCCTGTCCAACGGCCCTGGGGACCCAGAGCCTTGCGACTACGCGATCAAGGCGATTCAGGACGTGCTGGAAACCGACACCCCGGTGTTCGGCATCTGCCTGGGCCACCAACTCCTGGCCTTGGCCGCTGGCGCCCGCACCGTGAAGATGGACACCGGCCATCACGGCGCCAACCACCCGGTCCAGGACCTTGACACCGGCGTGGTAATGATCACCAGCCAGAACCACGGCTTCGCGGTAGAGGAAAGCACCTTGCCAAGCAACGTGCGGCCCATTCACAAGTCGCTGTTTGACGGCACTTTGCAAGGCATCGAACTGGTCAACAAGGACGCGTTCAGCTTCCAGGGCCACCCGGAGGCCAGCCCAGGCCCGACTGACGTTGCCCCCTTGTTCGATCGCTTTATCGATGCGATGGCCAAGCGCCGCTGACTGCCAACAGCCCTGTGCCCGCGCGCTTATATGCCGCGAGGCCTGGCGCTGCCCCTGAATGTTCGAAGCGGCTTGCCCTGCAAGGGCCTGCCGACCGATCCGCGGATTTGAGTGACAACCATGCCAAAACGTACAGACATCAAAAGTATTCTCATCCTGGGCGCGGGGCCGATCGTCATCGGCCAGGCCTGTGAGTTCGACTATTCAGGCGCCCAGGCGTGCAAGGCGCTGCGGGAAGAGGGGTACCGGGTCATCCTGGTGAACTCCAACCCGGCCACCATCATGACCGACCCGTCCATGGCCGATGCCACCTACATCGAGCCAATCAAATGGCAAACGGTGGCCAAGATCATCGAGGCCGAGCGCCCTGACGCGCTGCTGCCCACCATGGGCGGGCAAACCGCTCTGAACTGCGCCCTGGACCTTGAGCGCGAAGGCGTGCTGGAAACGTTCGGCGTGGAAATGATCGGTGCCAACGCAGACACCATCGACAAGGCTGAAGACCGCTCTCGCTTCGACAAGGCCATGAAGGCCATCGGCCTGGCCTGCCCGCGCTCTGGCATTGCCCACAGCATGGAGGAAGCCAACGCGGTTCTGGAAACCCTGGGTTTCCCCTGCATCATCCGCCCCTCGTTCACTATGGGCGGCACCGGTGGCGGCATTGCCTACAACCGCGAAGAGTTCGAAGAAATCTGCGCCCGCGGCTTGGACCTCTCGCCCACCAAGGAACTGCTGATCGACGAGTCGCTCATCGGCTGGAAAGAATACGAAATGGAAGTTGTCCGCGACAAAAAGGACAACTGCATCATCGTGTGTTCCATCGAAAACTTTGATCCCATGGGTGTGCACACGGGTGACTCCATCACCGTTGCCCCGGCGCAAACCTTGACCGACAAGGAATACCAGATCATGCGCAACGCCTCGTTGGCGGTGCTGCGTGAGATTGGCGTGGAAACCGGGGGCTCGAACGTGCAGTTCGGGATTTGCCCAGACACCGGCCGCATGGTCGTCATCGAGATGAACCCGCGGGTATCCCGCTCTTCGGCCCTGGCCTCCAAGGCCACTGGCTTCCCCATCGCCAAGGTCGCTGCGAAGCTGGCCGTGGGTTACACCCTGGACGAGCTGCAGAACGATATCACCGGCGGCAAAACCCCGGCCTCGTTCGAGCCCTCCATCGACTACGTGGTCACCAAGCTGCCTCGCTTTGCCTTCGAGAAATTCCCCAAGGCCGACGCCCGCCTGACCACCCAGATGAAATCCGTGGGTGAGGTTATGGCCATTGGCCGGACCTTCCAGGAATCCTTGCAAAAGGCCCTGCGCGGGTTGGAAGTAGGCGTATGCGGGCTGGACCCAAAGGTCGAGCCAAGCAACCCGGAATTCCACACCATCCTTAAGCGCGAGCTGACCGTGCCGGGTGCCGAGCGCATCTGGTATGTGGCCGATGCCTTCCGCGCCGGCATGACCTGCGATGAAATCTTTGCCCTGACCAGCATCGACCATTGGTTCCTGGTCCAGATCGAAGACCTGATCAAAGACGAAGAAAAGGTCAAAACCCTCGGCCTGGCGGATATCGACAAAGCGCTGATGTTCCGTCTCAAGCGCAAAGGCTTCTCTGATCAGCGCCTGGCCAAGCTGTTGGGCGTGACTGACAAGAACCTGCGTCGCCACCGTCACAAGCTGGAAATCTTCCCGGTATACAAGCGTGTGGATACCTGCGCCGCCGAGTTCGCTACCGATACCGCCTACCTTTATTCCACCTACGAGCAAGAGTGCGAGGCCAACCCGTCCAGCCGCGACAAGATCATGATTCTCGGTGGCGGGCCTAACCGTATTGGCCAAGGCATCGAGTTCGACTACTGCTGTGTACACGCGGCCCTGGCGCTGCGTGACGATGGTTATGAAACCATCATGGTCAACTGCAACCCTGAAACCGTATCCACCGATTACGACACTTCCGACCGGCTGTACTTTGAGCCGCTGACCCTTGAAGACGTGCTTGAAGTAGTGCGGGTAGAGAAGCCCAAGGGCGTTATTGTGCAGTACGGTGGGCAAACACCACTGAAGTTGGCCCGCGCCTTGGAAGAAGCTGGCGTGCCTATTATCGGTACCAGCCCGGATGCCATTGACCGCGCTGAAGACCGCGAGCGCTTCCAGCAGATGGTCCAGCGTCTGAACCTGCTGCAGCCGCCGAACGCGACCGTGCGCAGTGAAGAAGAAGCGATCCGCGCTGCCGGCACCATTGGTTATCCCTTGGTGGTACGCCCCTCCTATGTGTTGGGTGGCCGCGCCATGGAAATCGTCTACGAACTCGACGAGCTCAAGCGCTACCTGCGCGAGGCCGTGCAGGTATCCAACGACAGCCCCGTGTTGCTCGATCACTTCCTCAACTGCGCCATCGAAATGGACGTGGATGCTGTCTGTGACGGCAAGGACGTGGTTATTGGCGCGATCATGCAGCACATCGAACAGGCTGGCGTTCACTCCGGTGACTCCGCTTGCTCGCTGCCGCCCTACTCGTTGCCTGAGAACGTACAGAACGAAGTGCGCGAGCAGGTCAAGAAAATGGCCCTCGAGCTGGGCGTGATAGGCTTGATGAACGTGCAGTTGGCATTGCAGGGCGACAAGATCTACGTGATCGAAGTGAACCCGCGTGCCTCCCGTACCGTGCCGTTCGTATCCAAGTGCATCGGTACCTCCCTGGCCATGATCGCGGCACGGGTAATGGCAGGCAAAACCTTGCAAGAGCTGGGCTTCACCAAGGAGATCATTCCCAACTTCTATAGCGTGAAGGAGGCGGTATTCCCCTTTGCCAAGTTCCCGGGGGTTGACCCCATCCTCGGCCCTGAGATGAAATCCACGGGTGAAGTGATGGGTGTAGGCGATACCTTCGGTGAGGCCTTCGCCAAGGCTCAGATGGGTGCCAGCGAGGTATTGCCTACCGGCGGCACGGCTTTTATCAGCGTGCGCGACGACGACAAGCCGTTCGTGGCAGGCGTGGCCAAGGACCTGATCGAGCTGGGCTTTGAGGTTGTTGCCACCAGCGGCACCGCGCAGGTCATTGAGGCAGCGGGCCTGAAGGTACGCCGAGTCAACAAGGTGACCGAAGGCCGGCCGCATGTCGTGGACATGATCAAGAACGACGAAGTGACCTTGATTATCAACACCACCGAAGGGCGGCAGTCCATCGCCGACTCCTACTCGATTCGCCGTAATGCCCTGCAGCACAAGATCTACTGCACCACAACCATTGCCGCCGGCGAGGCCATTTGCGAGGCACTGAAATTCGGCCCTGAAAAAACCGTACGCCGCTTGCAAGACCTACACGCAGGACTTAACGCATGAACAAATACCCCATGACTGTTCAGGGCGCGCGCGCCCTGGAGGAAGAGCACGCCCACCTGACCAAGGTAGTGCGGCCCAAGCTTAGCCAGGATATCGGCACTGCCCGTGAACTGGGCGACCTCAAGGAAAACGCTGAGTACCACGCCGCTCGCGAGCAGCAGGGCATGGTCGAGGCGCGCATCCGTGATATCGAGGGCCGACTGCAAAACGCAGTGGTCATCGACGTGACGGCCATTGAGCCTACCGGCAAAGTGATTTTCGGGACCACCGTGGAGATTGCCAATGTCGAGACTGACGATCGCCTGAAGTATCAGATCGTGGGTGAGGACGAGGCCGATATCAAAGCAGGCAAGATCTCGGTGGGTTCGCCCATTGCCCGTGCGCTGGTAGGCAAGAGCGAAGGCGACGTGGTCGTGGTAAAAACCCCGAGCGGCGTGGTGGAATACGAAATCGTCGAGGTGTTGCACCTCTGATAGATACAAGGCCCGTAGCAGCCGAGCCTGCTCGCGACCGGATGTGGATGCGGTCGCGAGCAAACTCGGCTGCTACAGGTGCCTGATCACTGGAAGCGGTGAATATTCGACAGCTGCTTGTTGGGCTGCGGGTTGCGGCGGTAGATCAGCGCCATTTTCCCGATGACCTGTACCAGCTCGGCGCGGCCAGCCTTGCATAGGTTGGAGATCATCTCTAGCCGGGCTTCGCGGTCCAGCATACTGACCTTCACTTTGATCAACTCGTGGTCAGCCAGTGCGCGCTCCAGCTCGGCCGCCACGCCTTCGGTAACGCCGTTGTCGGCTACGATCAGTACGGGCTTGAGATGATGACCGATGGATTTGTATTGCTTCTTGTGCTCTGCATTGAGCGGCATAATCTGACCCTTTAATTGAAACTGTATAAAACGGCGGCCATTTTACCTGAGCGCCTGGTATTAAGCCCAGCGACACGCATTGCCGCCACACCCAGAGGTGCCCAGTGGCCCGTTCCAAAACAAGCCATAACTGGCTGAAAGAACATTTCAACGACCCTTACGTGAAGATGGCCCAAAAGGACGGCTATCGCTCCCGGGCCAGCTACAAATTGCTGGAGATCCAGGAAAAGGACCGGCTAATCCGCCCAGGCATGTCGGTGATTGACCTGGGCGCCGCGCCTGGAGGGTGGTCTCAGGTAACCAGCCGGCTGATCGGCGGTCAGGGGCGCTTGATCGCTTCTGACATTCTGGAAATGGACAGCATCCCAGATGTGACCTTCATTCAGGGGGACTTCACTCAGGACACTGTGTTGGCGCAAATCCTCCAGGCCGTCGGCGGCGGCCAGGTCGACCTTGTTATTTCAGATATGGCCCCCAATATGAGTGGGGTAAGCGCGGTGGACATGCCTAAGGCAATGTTTCTCTGTGAGCTGGCCTTGGATCTGGCCAGCCGCGTGCTTAAGCCCGATGGGGATTTCCTTATCAAGATTTTCCAGGGGGAGGGGTTCGATACCTACCTCAAGACCGTTCGGCAGATGTTCGACAAGGTGCAAATGCGTAAACCCCTGTCGTCACGGGATCGTTCTCGGGAGCAATACCTGTTGGCACGCGGCTTCAAAGGCTAACGGCTACACTGCAGGCACGCTCTTGGCGACCGATAGTTTTTTTCGAATGGTGGTCTGCACGGAGCATAAGCGAGTATTACGCAGTCAAAAGTTTCACAAAGCGTTACAAGCGGCGTCTGCGCATGCCTAGGGTTGTGTAGTAAGTTAGGCCGATGGACATCATACGAAGCCTGGCGCTAGGTCCTAGAGACTGGCTTCAGAGGGTAGCGAATTGAACGATATGGCAAAGAATCTCATCCTGTGGCTCATCATCGCTGCCGTACTGGTAACGGTGATGAACAATTTCTCGAGCCCCAACGAGCCGCAAACCCTCAACTATTCGGATTTCATCCAGCAGGTGAAAGACGGCAAGATCGAGCGCGTGCAGGTCGACGGCTATGTCATCACTGGCAAGCGCAACGACGGCGACAACTTCAAGACCATCCGCCCCGCCATTCAGGACAATGGCCTGATCGGCGACCTGGTAGACAACCGCGTGGTGGTCGAAGGCAAGCAACCTGAGCAGCAAAGCATCTGGACCCAGCTTCTGGTGGCCAGCTTCCCGATTCTTGTGATCATCGCCGTGTTCATGTTCTTCATGCGGCAGATGCAGGGAGGCGCTGGCGGCAAGGGCGGGCCAATGAGCTTCGGCAAGAGCAAGGCAAGGCTGCTTTCCGAAGATCAAGTCAAAACCACCCTGGCGGACGTCGCTGGTTGCGATGAGGCCAAGGAAGAAGTGGGTGAGCTGGTAGAGTTCTTGCGTGATCCAGGCAAGTTCCAACGCCTGGGTGGCCGTATCCCTCGTGGCGTATTGATGGTCGGGCCACCAGGTACTGGTAAAACCCTGATCGCCAAGGCCATCGCTGGCGAAGCCAAGGTGCCTTTCTTTACCATTTCCGGTTCGGACTTCGTTGAGATGTTTGTGGGCGTGGGCGCCAGCCGTGTTCGCGACATGTTCGAGCAAGCCAAGAAGCACGCGCCTTGCATCATCTTCATCGACGAAATCGACGCCGTGGGTCGCCATCGTGGCGCTGGCATGGGCGGCGGGCACGATGAACGCGAGCAGACCCTCAACCAGTTGCTGGTCGAGATGGATGGCTTCGAAATGAATGACGGCATCATTGTTATTGCCGCCACCAACCGGCCTGACGTGCTTGACCCTGCCTTGCTGCGGCCAGGCCGCTTCGACCGTCAGGTGGTCGTTGGCTTGCCAGACATTCGGGGCCGTGAGCAGATCCTCAAGGTACACATGCGTAAGGTGCCAGTCAGCGAGAACGTAAACGCGGGTGTGATTGCCCGTGGCACCCCAGGGTTTTCGGGCGCCGATTTGGCCAACCTGGTAAACGAAGCGTCTTTGTTCGCCGCCCGGCATGGTAAGCGGATCGTAGAGATGCGCGAGTTCGAACTGGCCAAAGACAAGATCATGATGGGTGCCGAGCGCAAGACTATGGTCATGTCCGATAAAGAAAAACGTAACACTGCGTACCACGAGGCGGGTCACGCCATCGTGGGTCGCATCGTTCCTGAGCATGATCCGGTGTACAAGGTATCGATCATTCCGCGTGGTCGTGCCTTGGGCGTAACGATGTTCCTTCCCGAAGAGGACCGTTACAGCCTGTCCAAGCGCGCGTTGATCAGCCAAATCTGTTCGTTGTACGGCGGTCGGATTGCCGAAGAGATGACCTTGGGCTTCGATGGTGTTACCACCGGTGCGTCCAACGACATTATGCGAGCCAGCCAGATTGCTCGGAACATGGTCACCAAGTGGGGCCTGTCCGAAAAAATGGGGCCGCTGATGTATGCGGAAGAGGAAGGCGAAGTCTTCCTTGGGCGTGGTGGTAGCTCTCAGAGCAGCAGCGTTTCAGGCGAAACAGCCAAGATGATTGACTCTGAAGTACGTAGCATCATTGATCACTGCTATACCACGGCTAGACAGATACTGGCTGACAACCGTGACAAGCTGGACACCATGGCCGACGCACTCATGAAGTACGAGACGATCGACGCTGATCAGATCGAAGACATCATGGCCGGGCGTGAAGTGCGCGAGCCTCGGGACTGGACCGACGGTTCCGGGTCTTCTGGAAACGCAGCCCAGGGTAACGAGCGCCCTGAAGCACCCATTGGTGGCCCAGCGGCGCAGCACTAAGGTTTTAAATGTCTTCTTCGTTACACCAGACCCGGTTGCCATGCGGCAACCGGGTTCTTGATTTATCCCATACCCATGTCATGGGTATCCTCAATGTCACGCCAGATTCTTTCTCGGACGGCGGCCGCTTCAAAGGGCGAGCGTTGGCATTGGCGCATGCCCGGGAAATGGTCGACGCTGGGGCTACCCTCATAGACGTTGGTGGCGAGTCCACGAGGCCAGGCGCGCTGCCGGTCTCCTTGCAAGAGGAGCTTGATCGGGTATGCCCCATAGTCGAGGCCATTGCTGCCGAATTGGATGTCATCATCTCTGTCGATACGTCATCGCCAGAAGTGATGCGCGAGGCAGCCCGCTTAGGCATGGGGCTGATCAATGACGTACGTGCCCTGCAGCGGCCTGGTGCCCTGGAAGTTGCCGCACAAACGAATGCGGCGGTGTGTTTGATGCACATGGTGGGGGAGCCTGGAAACATGCAGGACAACCCTCACTATGTCGATGTGGTGACCGAGGTCACGGATTTCCTCGCGCGCCGAATCATCGCCTGTCAGAATGCCGGGATTGATGCATCGCGGATCATCCTTGACCCAGGTTTTGGCTTTGCTAAAACCCATCCCCATAACCTGAGCCTGTTCAAGCGCCTTCAGGGCTTGGAGGTATTAGGTCGCCCCCTACTGGTCGGCGTATCGCGCAAAAGCATCGTAGGCCAGGCATTGGGCAGGCCAGTCAGTGACAGGCTCGCAGGTAGTCTTGCCTTGGCGGCTTTGGCCATAACCCAAGGTGCAAGTATCCTGCGCGTGCATGACGTTGCCGAAACCATGGACGTTGTGCGCATGCTTGCAGCGGTCAGCGCAGCCGAATAAGAATTAACGGAGTACCCATGAGCAAAAAATATTTCGGTACCGACGGTATCCGCGGCCGTGTCGGTCAATACCCCATCACCCCAGATTTTATGCTCAAGTTAGGTTGGGCAGCGGGCATGGCGTTCCGCAAGATGGGCGCCTGCCGGGTGCTGGTGGGCAAGGACACCCGTATTTCAGGGTACATGTTCGAATCCGCATTGGAGGCTGGCCTTTCCGCCGCTGGCGCGGATGTAATGCTGCTTGGGCCAATGCCTACTCCGGCCATTGCCTACCTTACGCGCACCTTTCATGCCGAGGCAGGGATCGTTATCAGCGCGTCCCACAACCCTCACCATGACAACGGCATCAAGTTCTTCTCCGGGCAAGGCACCAAGCTACCCGATGACATCGAGTTGATGATCGAAGAACTGATGGACCAACCGATGACCGTGGCTGAGTCCGGTAGCCTGGGCAAGGTATCGCGAATCAACGACGCCGCTGGCCGCTATATCGAATTTTGTAAAAGCAGCGTACCGAGCAGCACGGATTTCGCTGGCCTCAAGTTGGTGGTGGACTGTGCCCATGGGGCAACCTACAAGGTCGCGCCTAACGTTTTCCGTGAGCTGGGCGCTCAGGTGACCGCGATTTCGGCTCAGCCGGATGGCTTGAATATCAACGAAAGTTGCGGTTCTACCCATATGGAGGCCTTGCAGGCGGCAGTTCTGCTAGGCCACGCCGATATGGGCATTGCTTTCGACGGCGATGGGGACCGTGTGCTAATGGTTGACCACACAGGCGCCATTGTCGATGGGGACGAGCTGCTCTTTATCATTGCTCGCGACCTTAAAGAGCGCGGTCGCCTCGAGGGTGGTGTAGTGGGCACCCTTATGAGCAACCTGGGGCTTGAACTCGCTCTGCAGGACCAAGACATACCCTTCACCCGTGCCAACGTCGGTGACCGCTATGTGATCGCTGAAATGGCCGAGCGCGGCTGGCCCTTGGGCGGGGAAAACTCAGGCCATATCGTCTGCTCTCAGCACACAACCACTGGCGATGCGATCATTGCCTCGCTGCAAGTGTTGTTAGCCCTCAAGCGTCGTGGCGAAACCCTGTCCCAAGCTCGGCACGGGCTGCGCAAATGCCCGCAGGTGCTAATCAATGTACGTTTCAGTGGTGGTGAAAACCCTGTGGGTCACCCTGCGGTGGAAGAAGCCTGCCAGCGTGTTACCCGGGCCATGGGCGGGCGCGGGCGCGTGCTGCTGCGTAAGTCCGGCACCGAACCTCTGGTGCGGGTGATGGTGGAGGGTGATGAAGAAATGCAAGTACGACGCTACGCCGAAGAGCTGGCAGCGCTTGTCAAAGAAGTTTGTGTATGAATAGGCGCCGCAAAGGCTTGCTACCTACGGTTGTTCTGGGTAACATCTGCGCCCACTTTGACCGACGGGGTGAAGCATGCGTCGCTTGATGGTAGCTGGTAACTGGAAAATGCACGGTACCTGCGCCAGCGTGGCGGAGCTGCTCAAGGGGTTGAAAAGTCAGGATTTTTCAGCGACAGTAGAGGTCGCGATTTTCCCGACATTCCTCCATATCGGCGGAGCGGTTGAAGCGCTGCAAGGTTCGAAGGTTGCGGTAGGCGCGCAAAACGTCGCGACCCAGGCTGGGCCCGGTGCCCTGACTGGAGAAGTCGCCGCAAGCCAGTTGGTAGACGCAGGTTGCTCCTTGGTGCTTATTGGGCACTCCGAGCGCAGGCAGATCATCGGCGAGGCAGAAGCCGCATTGATTGCGAAATTCAAGGCTGCGCAAGAGGCTGGGTTGACTCCGGTACTTTGTGTAGGCGAAACCTTGGAAGAGCGTGAAGCCGAACGGACTTTCGAGGTTGTAAGTGCTCAGCTCAACAGCATTATCGATGCGCTTGGGATAGAAGTATTTTCCCGTGCAGTCATCGCGTATGAGCCGGTTTGGGCGATTGGTACAGGTCTAACGGCCACGCCCGAACAAGCCCAGGATGTGCATAAAGCGATTCGTGATTTGTTGAAGGCTAAGAATTCCGAAGTCGCAGACGGTGTGCGGCTTTTGTACGGCGGCAGTGTAAAGGCGGCCAACGCGGCTGAGTTGTTCCGCATGCCGGATATCGACGGGGGGCTGATTGGTGGCGCCGCCCTCAACGCAGATGAGTTCGGTGCGATCTGTCGCGCCGCGGGAAGCTGACAAGATGCTGGAAAATGTCGTGGTAGTGTTTCATCTGTTGGGCGCGCTCGGGGTAGTTGCCCTCGTGCTGTTGCAACAGGGGAAAGGTGCGGAAGCTGGAGCATCTTTCGGCGCGGGTGCCTCAAATACTGTGTTCGGAAGCCAAGGTTCCTCTACCTTTCTAAGTAAGTTTACTGGTATACTCGCTGCATGTTTCTTCATTACCAGCTTGGGCTTAGGTTACTTTGCTAAAGAAAAGGCTCACCAGTTGAGTCAAGCGGGTTTGCCTAATCCAGCGGTTTTGGAAGTTCCACAGCAAAAGCCGGCGGCAGATGATGTTCCGGTGCTCCATGAGCAAAAAACTGGTGTGAACGGCAACGATGTTCCGCCTGCTCAAGAGCAGAAGTAAAAGGGTTTCAAAAAGTTTTGCCGAGGTGGTGGAATTGGTAGACACGCAACCTTGAGGTGGTTGTGCCCATAGGGTGTAGGGGTTCGAGTCCCCTTCTCGGTACCAATATATAAGAGGCCCGCACTTTGCGGGCTTTCTTGTTCCAGAGCTGTCGATTGACCGTAAGCGGCCGAGGCCGTATACTTTCAGGCCAGCTATGTCGCGGGGTGGAGCAGTCCGGTAGCTCGTCGGGCTCATAACCCGAAGGTCGTTGGTTCAAATCCAGCCCCCGCAACCAGTTTTCAGCGGAGCCCCTGTTCAGGGGCTTTTTGTTAGCTGATCAGTCTAGCGCCGCGCGAATGCGGCGTTTTCCAGGGTGGGCGTTTCGCCCATTTTTTATTTGCACAGCATGCACGAGGGGGTTCAGGTGTCGAGCAAGCTAGAACAGTTGCAGGCCTTACTGGCCCCAGTGGTCGAGGCGCTTGGTTATCAATGCTGGGGTATAGAGTACATATCTCAGGGGCGCCATTCACTGCTGCGTATCTTTATCGACAAGGAAGGTGGTGTTTTGGTTGAGGATTGCGAAATCGTCAGCCGCCAGGTTAGTGGAGTTCTCGATGTCGAAGACCCTATTGCCGTGGAATACACCCTGGAAGTCTCCTCTCCCGGTATGGATCGCCCGCTGTTCACGCTAGAGCAGTTCGCCGCACATGCCGGTGACCAGGTAAAAATCAAGTTGCGCACGCCTTTTGAAGGGCGGCGTAATTTTCAGGGCCTGCTTCGCGGTGTGGAAGAACAGGATGTGGTGGTCCAGGTCGATGACCATGAATTCTTGTTGCCGATCGATTACATCGATAAAGCAAACATTATTCCCAGTTTTGACTGAGACGTGTCGGGTCATGCGTGAAACGCGGATCCCAAAGGCTTGCGAAAGGCGAGGCGTACGATGAGTAAAGAAGTACTGCTGGTTGTTGAATCGGTATCCAATGAAAAGGGCGTACCGGCGGGTGTGATATTTGAAGCATTGGAAATCGCCCTCGCGACCGCGACTAAAAAGCGGTTCGAAGACGAAGTAGATTTGCGGGTGGAGATTAACCGTCACACCGGTAGCTATGAAACATTCCGCCGCTGGACCGTTGTCGAGGACGAGAACTTCGATGATCCCGCTCACCAGTTGGCCGTTGACCAAGCTCAAGCGCGTAAACCCGATGCCGTCGCAGGCGATGTATTCGAAGATAAAATCGAGTCCATCGAGTTTGGCCGCATTGCTGCACAAACCGCCAAGCAAGTGATCGTGCAGAAAGTGCGCGAGGCCGAGCGTGCTCAGGTGGTAGACGCCTACCGCGAAAAGGTTGGCGAAATCATTTCCGGTACGGTCAAGAAGGTAACCCGGGACAATGTGATCGTTGACCTGGGTAACAACGCCGAGGCCTTGTTGGCTCGCGAAGACATCATCTCTCGTGAAACCTTCCGGGTCGGGGTGCGGGTACGCGCGCTGCTCAAGGAAATTCGTAGCGAGAACCGTGGCCCCCAATTGATTCTGTCACGTACCGCGCCGGAAATGCTCATCGAGCTGTTCCGGATCGAAGTGCCGGAAATCGCCGAAGGGCTGATCGAGGTCATGGGCGCTTCTCGCGATCCAGGGTCTCGTGCAAAAATCGCCGTCCGCTCTAAAGACAAACGCATCGACCCGCAGGGCGCGTGCATCGGCATGCGTGGTTCTCGCGTACAGGCTGTGTCGGGAGAGCTGGGTGGCGAGCGCGTGGACATCGTGCTGTGGGACGATAACCCCGCACAGTTCGTCATCAACGCAATGTCCCCGGCGGAAGTCGCGGCCATCATCGTTGATGAAGACGCCCACGCCATGGATATCGCAGTGGCAGCCGACAACCTGGCTCAGGCCATCGGTCGTGGCGGTCAGAACGTTCGTCTTGCCAGTCAGCTGACCGGTTGGACACTTAACGTCATGACCGAGTCGGATATCCAGGAAAAGCAGCAGGCCGAAACCGGCGACATCCTGCGCAACTTCGTCGAGCAACTCGAAGTGGACGAAGAACTCGCTCAGGTGCTGGTGGACGAGGGCTTTACCAGCCTCGAAGAAATCGCCTACGTGCCTTTGGAAGAAATGCTCAACATCGACGGGTTCGATGAAGAGATCGTCAATGAGCTTCGTGCTCGGGCCAAGGATCGCCTGTTGACTGCAGCCATCGCCTCCGAGGAAAAGCTGGCCGACGCCCAACCGGCGGAAGACCTGCTGTCTCTCGAAGGCATGGATGCAGACCTCGCGAAGGAATTGGCGGTACGCGGTGTCATTAACCGCGAAGACCTGGCCGAGCAGTCTATTGACGATTTGCTCGACATCGACGGCATCGACCAAGAGCGAGCCGGCAAGTTGATCATGGCCGCCCGAGCCCATTGGTTCGAGTAACTGGCGCGGCCTGAGGAGAGAAGTGCATGACGCAAGTCACGGTGAAAGAACTGGCCCAAGAGGTCGCCGCACCGGTGGAGCGCCTGTTGCAACAGATGCGAGAGGCGGGATTGTCGCATACCGACGCTGGCCAGGTTGTGACCGATACCGAAAAACAAGCGCTGTTGGCGCACCTGAAAAGCAGTCACAAGGCAAAAGTGGAAGAACCCCGCAAAATTACCCTGCAACGCAAGACCACGAGCACGCTGCGAGTGGCCGGTAGCAAAACCATCAGTGTCGAGGTCCGTAAGAAGAAGACCTTCGTCAAGCAGAGCCCCGAGGAAATCGAGGCCGCACAGCGTCGCGAGCTGGAAGAGCGCCGTGCTGCAGAGAATGCTACCCGGCAAAAAGCCGAAGAGCAGGCTCGTCAGCGCGCCGAGGAAGAAGCTCGCAAGGCCGGGCCAGATACAACCAAGCCCGCAGCTGCTCCTGCCGCGGAACCTGCTGCCGCACCCGTTTCCCGCGCTGCCGAGCCTGCCGCCGCGAACGACCGCCCCGCCGTGCCGACGACAACTGTCGAAGTGCGCAAGCGTGATGACGCGCGTCGCCCAGACAAGCCTAAAGCCGGCACCGACGATGACCGTCGTGGCGGCGAGCGTAAAGGCCAGCCACATCGTGCCACTGTCAAGGAAAAGGCACCGACGCCGCGCGCCGCGCCGCGCACCACCGATGAAGAAAGCGATGGGTTCCGCCGTGGCGGCCGTGGCAAGTCCAAGCTCAAGAAGCGCAACATGCACGGCTTCCAGAGCCCGACTGGCCCGGTGGTACGCGATGTCATCATCGGCGAAACCATTACCGTGTCCGATCTGGCACAGCAGATGTCCGTCAAGGGCGCTGAAGTCGTCAAGTTCATGTTCAAGCTCGGTACCCCGGTGACCATCAACCAGGTACTGGACCAAGATACCGCGCAGCTGGTTGCCGAAGAGCTGGGCCACAAGGTCAAGCTGGTCAGTGACAATGCCTTGGAAGAGTCCTTGGCCGAGTCCCTGCGCTATGAGGGCGAAACCGTTTCTCGCGCACCGGTGGTGACCGTAATGGGCCACGTCGACCACGGTAAAACCTCGCTGCTCGACTATATCCGTCGCGCCAAGGTGGCTGCGGGCGAGGCCGGTGGTATCACCCAGCACATTGGTGCCTACCACGTAGAAACCGACCGTGGCATGGTGACCTTCCTGGATACCCCAGGCCACGCCGCGTTTACCGCCATGCGTGCCCGTGGTGCCAAGGCCACCGATATCGTGATCCTGGTGGTTGCCGCCGATGACGGCGTAATGCCGCAGACCATCGAGGCTGTTCAACATGCCAAGGCCGCGGGTGTTCCCCTGGTCGTAGCAGTGAATAAAATCGACAAGCCGGGCGCTGACCTGGACCGTATCCGCAGTGAGCTGTCGGTTCACGGCGTAACGTCCGAAGAGTGGGGCGGCGACACCCCGTTCGTACCGGTCTCGGCGAAGATGGGTACAGGCGTCGACGAATTGCTCGAAGCCGTTCTGTTGCAAGCCGAAGTACTGGAGCTGCAAGCCAGCCCCGCGGCCCCTGGCCGTGGTGTGGTGGTCGAGTCCCGCTTGGACAAAGGCCGTGGCCCCGTGGCTACCGTGCTGGTTCAGGACGGTACCCTGCGTCAGGGCGACATGGTGCTGGTAGGTTCCAACTTCGGTCGGATCCGCGCCATGCTCGATGAGAACGGCAAGCCGGTCAAAGAAGCGGGCCCCTCCATCCCGGTCGAGATTCTCGGCCTGGACGGTACCCCGGACGCTGGCGACGAAATGAGTGTTGTCGCTGACGAGAAGAAAGCCCGTGAAGTCGCCCTGTTCCGTCAAGGCAAGTTCCGTGAGGTGAAACTCGCTCGTGCTCACGCTGGCAAGCTCGAGAACATCTTCGAGAACATGGGCCAGGAAGAGAAGAAAACTCTCAACATCGTGCTCAAGGCAGACGTACGCGGTTCTCTCGAAGCGCTTCAGGGCGCGTTGGGCGGCCTGGGTAACGACGAAGTGCAGGTACGGGTCGTCGCCGGTGGCGTGGGTGGTATCACCGAAAGCGATGCCAACCTGGCGCTGGCTTCTAACGCGGTACTGTTCGGCTTCAATGTGCGTGCCGATGCTGGCGCCCGCCGCATCGTCGAGCAAGATGGCCTGGACATGCGTTACTACAGCGTGATCTACGACATCATCGAGGACGTCAAGAAAGCCCTGACCGGTATGCTAGGCAGCGATGTTCGCGAGAACATCCTGGGTATTGCCGAAGTGCGTGACGTGTTCCGCTCGCCGAAATTCGGCGCGGTCGCTGGCTGCATGGTGCTTGAAGGCGTTGTACATCGTAATCGCCCGATCCGCGTACTACGCGAGGAAGTGGTGATCTTCGAGGGCGAGCTGGAGTCGCTGCGCCGCTTCAAGGACGACATGTCCGAAGTGCGCGCTGGCATGGAGTGTGGTATCGGCGTCAAGAGCTACAACGACGTCAAGGTCGGCGACAAGATCGAAGTCTTCGAGAAAGTCCAGGTGGCCCGTACGCTCTAAGCTGCACTTAGTTTGGAGTGGCGTGCCTGTCACCCACTCCCTTACGCAACGCCCGGTTCGGCTTCCGCTGGCCGGGCGTTTGCTGCTTTCAAGCCGCCCGCGGCGCGGGTGGTCGATACAGGTAGTTTGCCATGGCAAAAGAATACAGCCGTACCCAGCGCATCGGTGACCAGATGCAACGTGAGCTGGCGCAACTGATCCGCCGCGAAGTTAAGGACCCACGCGTTGGGCTCGTGACCATCACCGCCGTCGAGGTTACCCGAGACCTGGGCCACGCCAAGGTGTACATCACGGTGATGGGCGATGATGGCGGCGAACAGGTCAAGCAAAGCATGAAAGTATTGAACGCGGCCGGGAGCTTTTTGCGTACCCAGCTTGGGCGTGAAATGAAACTGCGCAGCGTTCCTCAACTGCATTTCCATTACGATGAAAGCGTAGCCCGTGGGGCTCATCTCTCGGCACTGATCGAGCGCGCCGTGGCCGAAGACAGCCAGCACGCGCCAGCGGCCTCCGAGCCCAACGGCAGCGGCGAGGACTGATCGGTGGCACAGGTCAAACGTATTCGTCGCAATGTCAGCGGGATCATCCTGCTGGATAAACCACAGGGCTTCACCTCCAATGCTGCCTTGCAAAAGGTACGTTGGTTGCTTAACGCCGAGAAAGCCGGGCATACCGGTAGCCTCGACCCGCTGGCCACTGGCGTGCTGCCGTTGTGCTTTGGGGAGGCAACCAAGTTCTCTCAGTACCTGCTTGACTCTGATAAAGCCTACGAGACGGTGATGCAGCTGGGGGTCACCACCACCACCGCGGACGCCGAAGGCGACGTACTGCGCGAGCGGGAAGTGACCGTCGGTCAGGCCGACATCGAAGCGGTACTGCCAGGCTTTCGGGGCGCAATTGAGCAGGTTCCGCCCATGTACTCAGCGCTCAAACGCGATGGTCAGCCGCTTTATAAGTTGGCGCGGGCAGGGGAAGTAGTGGAGCGTGAGGCACGTTCTGTTACTATTGGCAGCCTTGAGTTGCTGGCGGTGGAACAGGCCCGAGCTACGCTGGCTGTTCAGTGCAGTAAAGGCACGTACATCCGCACCCTGGTAGAGGACATTGGCGAGCAGCTGGGCTGTGGCGCCTATGTGGCTCAACTACGGCGGACTCAGGCAGGGCCGTTTACGCTGGCCCAAACCGTTACCCTTGAGGCGCTTGAGCAGGCTCACGCCGAAGGGGGGAATGAAGCGCTGGACCAATTGCTGCTACCTGCCGACAGCGGCTTGCAGGATTGGCCCTTGTTGCAGTTCTCGGAACACAGTGCGTTTTACTGGTTGCATGGGCAGCCGGTTCGCGCCCCAGAGGCTCCGGCCTTTGGCATGGTGCGGGTGCAAGATCACAATGGCCGCTTCATCGGTATCGGTGAAGTGAGCGAAGACGGGCGTATTGCGCCGCGTCGGCTGATTCGGTCTGAATGACCGAACGAGGGTGGCTGTAAGTAGGCGCGGTCATTCCTCTTATTAAACGACAGGGATCATTCCCTGGCCTATTGGAATCGCTTAGCGATTCCCTGAAATGGAGACTGCCTCATGGCACTCAGCGTTGAAGATAAAGCTCGTATCGTTGGTGAATATCAGCAAGCCGCTGGCGACACCGGTTCTCCGGAAGTCCAGGTTGCTTTGCTGACCCACAACATCAACAAGCTGCAAGACCACTTCAAAGCCAACGGTAAAGATCACCACTCCCGTCGTGGTCTGATCCGTATGGTTAACCAGCGTCGTAAGCTGCTGGATTACCTGAAGGGCAAGGACGTTAGCCGTTATAGCGCCCTGATCGGTCGCCTGGGTCTGCGTCGCTGATCAGCGGCCTGGCCTGTGGTGGGCACGCCCATCGGCGTCGCGCTTCAGGCGCGATGGCGGGTGATGGCGTGCCACTCAATGAGGTTGGCAGTCCGTTCCCTGAGCCTTGTGCTCAGAGGGCGGGTTTCCAACCTCAAGTTTTATCTGGACGTAGAACGGGCCGAATCCCGTTGGCGCCTAAGCATTCAAGGTGTTGTGCGGATGCATACCTACAGCGCCTGGGTTCTGTACCAGAACCTCGTACCGATTTCCCCAAAGTGAAACTAGAAGGTAGGAAGCCGTGAACCCGGTAATCAAAACGTTTCAGTTCGGTCAATCGACCGTAACCCTCGAGACTGGCCGTATCGCCCGTCAAGCCAGCGGCGCTGTGCTGGTCACCGTCGATAACGACATTACCGTGCTGGTCACAGTGGTAGGTGCCAAGCACGCGGACCCAAGCAAGGGCTTCTTCCCGCTGTCGGTCCACTATCAGGAAAAAACCTATGCCGCGGGCAAGATCCCCGGTGGTTTCTTCAAGCGTGAAGGCCGCCCTTCCGAAAAAGAAACCCTTACGTCACGCCTGATCGACCGGCCAATTCGCCCACTGTTCCCTGAAGGCTTCATGAATGAAGTTCAGGTCGTCTGTACCGTGGTCTCCACCAGCAAGAAGACCGATCCGGACATCGCGGCCATGATCGGTACCTCTGCCGCCCTGGCGATCTCCGGCATTCCGTTCGAAGGCCCCATCGGTGCCGCTCGCGTTGCCTTCCATGAAAGCACCGGTTACCTGCTGAACCCCACCTACGAGCAGTTGAAGGCTTCGAGCCTGGACATGGTTGTAGCCGGTACCTCCGACGCCGTGCTGATGGTGGAATCGGAAGCCAAAGAGCTGACCGAAGACCAGATGCTGGGTGCGGTACTGTTCGCCCACGATGAATTCCAGGCCGTCATCCAGGCTGTCAAGGAACTGGCCGCGGAAGCTGCAAAGCCTACTTGGGAATGGTCCGCCAAGGCTCAGAACACCCCGCTGCTGGACGCCATCCGTGGCGAATTCGGCGCGGCGGTTTCCGAGGCTTACACCATCACCGTCAAGGCCGACCGCTATGCGCGCCTGGGTGAGCTGCGTGACCAGGTAGTGGCCAAGTTCTCCGCTGAAGAAGGCCAGCCTACGGCTTCGGAAGTCAAAGAAATCTTCGGCGAAATCGAATACCGCACCGTGCGCGAGAATATCGTTAACGGCAAGCCGCGTATCGACGGCCGTGATACCCGTACCGTGCGCCCGTTGAATATCGAAGTTGGGGTTCTGCCCAAGACCCATGGTTCGGCGCTGTTCACCCGTGGTGAAACCCAGGCGCTGGTTGTTGCCACCTTGGGTACCGCTCGCGATGCCCAACTGCTGGACACCCTTGAAGGGGAGAAGAAAGACCCCTTCATGCTGCACTACAACTTCCCACCGTTCTCGGTGGGCGAGTGTGGCCGCATGGGTGGCGCTGGTCGTCGCGAAATTGGTCACGGCCGGCTGGCGCGCCGTTCGGTTCAAGCAATGCTGCCAAGCGATTCCGAATTCCCCTACACCATTCGCGTGGTGTCGGAAATCACCGAATCCAATGGTTCCAGCTCTATGGCGTCGGTGTGCGGTGCTTCCCTGGCCCTGATGGACGCAGGTGTGCCCATGAAGGCACCGGTTGCGGGTATCGCCATGGGCTTGGTAAAGGAAGGTGAGAAGTTTGCCATCCTGACCGACATCCTGGGTGACGAAGACCACTTGGGGGACATGGACTTCAAGGTTGCCGGTACCGCCAAGGGCGTCACCGCGCTGCAGATGGACATCAAAATCAACGGCATCACCGAAGAGATCATGGAGATCGCCCTGGGCCAAGCCCTGGAAGCGCGCTTGAACATCCTCGGGCAGATGAACCAGATCATCGGCCAGTCCCGCACCGAGTTGTCCGCTAACGCCCCAACCATGCTGTCGATGAAGATTGACACCGATAAGATCCGTGACGTGATCGGTAAAGGCGGCGCCACCATTCGCAGCATCTGCGAAGAAACCAAGGCGTCTATCGATATCGAAGACGATGGCTCGATCAAGATCTTTGGTGAAACCAAGGAAGCAGCCGAAGCGGCTCGCCAGCGTGTGCTGGGGATTACCGCGGAAGCGGAGATCGGCAAGATCTATGTGGGCAAGGTTGAACGAATCGTCGATTTCGGCGCATTTGTAAACATCCTGCCTGGCAAGGACGGTTTGGTGCATATCTCCATGCTGAGTGATCAGCGCGTAGAGAAAGTCACCGACGTACTAAAGGAAGGCCAGGAAGTGAAAGTATTGGTTATGGACGTGGACAATCGCGGCCGTATCAAGCTTTCCATCAAGGATGTGCCGGCCGCTGAAGCTTCGGGTGTATAACCTGCTTCAAATGGCCCTATAAAAACCCCGCTTCTGCGGGGTTTTTTATAGGGATGTAGAGGCATGTACCTGCAACTTGCACGCAAATTTTCATCGCAGGTTGCAGGATGCACGATCGACTCGAACCACTTATTTAGCTAACTTGTTGTTTTTAAATGATGTTATTCCAAGCGAGACGTTGGCATGGGAGCTGCAACACCACTGTTACTCAGTGGCCAAGTGGCTACGGATTATCCAGAAGAACAGGAGTGACTCCCATGAAAAAACTCGCTATCGCTGCCGCCGCTGCTTCCGTTATGGCCATGGGCCTGACCACTGGCGCATTCGCTCAGTCTAACCAAGCTGCTCAAGCACCTATGATGCTGGCGGCTGGTGAAGTCACCGAAGCCAAAGAAGCCACCTCCGATACCTGGATCACCACCAAAGTCAAAGCTGACCTGGTAACCGAGAAAGGCATTCCTGGTACCGACATTAAAGTCGAAACCAACAAGGGCGTGGTTTCTCTGTCGTCCACCACTGCGCTAAGCAGCACTCAGAAAAATACCGCTGTAATGATCACCAAGAAAATCAAAGGTGTGAAAGCTGTATCGGCTGACGGCCTGCACACCAACTAAGACCTTCCGGTCTACCGTTGCAGAAGCCCCGCTTAGGCGGGGCTTTTTTATGGTGCTCTGAAACCCTGGCCGCCTGTAAGAGCCAGCAATAGCGGGCGAATATCTTTTGCATAAACAGCGTGCTGGCGGTGAAACCGCGTTCGCTAGCTATGCTAGCCCCTACAAAAGATAAGTCCTAAGGTGCCACATCCAGGTGCAATACGCTCACCACACGCCCATCGACACGGGCCTCATTAAGGCGAGCGTCGATCAGGTAGATACGGTCATCGGCCAACTTGCCTTGGCTGACCATAAAGTCCTTGATGCTCCCTGCACGGGCCTGGCCCAGCTGTCGCAGCAGGGTATTGCTGTCACGCCAGGAGTCGATCACCGCTACTTGCAGCTTCGCTTGACGCTCTGCGGTATCCAGGCTTTCCCATTGGGCAGGAGGCTGTTGTTTAAGGCGGGTGCGATAGATACCTTCGAGTAATGCCGATTTCTCCTGCGCAGGCACTGTCAATTGCGCAGCCTGAGCCGGAACTTTATCCCCTCGGCGTTGAAGGATCTTGTACCACATGGCTTGGTATTCGCGCTCCAGTCGTTGGGCCGCAATGGGTGGCCCATCACTGGCCGATGCGCTGGCTCCTTCGACTTCCAGCCGTAGCTCAGGCTTCTGATTTAAGGCTGCGGCCACTTTTAATAAATCTGCCTGGGCTTGAGCGTCCAGGTCGCTGCTACCGGCCGCAAAGCTGATAGCACCCAAATCTTCGCCGCCGCCTCCTGGTACCAACTTACTCAGCATGCGGAAGGGGGCTTGAGCGGTTCTAACCATCAGGTTACGCAGGGTTTGCCACACGACCGGCATTACGCTGAATTGGGGGTTGTTAAGATTGCCAGAAACGGGCAATGCGATGGAAATTCGGCCGTGGCTGTCTTTGAGCAGAGCGATGGCCAGCTTCAAGGGCAGGTTTACCGCATCAGGGCTGTCGACCTTGTCGCCCAGTTCCAGTTGCTCTACCACTACATTGTTATCCGCTTTTAACTGGCCTTTGCTGATCTGGTAATGCAGGTCTAGATCCAGGCGGCCTTTGCGGATGCGGTAGCCGGCGAACTTGCCGGAGTAGGGCGTCAATGTGGTCAGCTCTACGCGCCGAAAGTGCGTGGCAATGTCTAGGCTCGCCAAAGGGTCGAAAGGAATCAGGCTGCCTTCGATGGTTACCGGTGCGTAGCGGTCTACCCGGCCTTTTACGTCTACCTGGGCCGCCAAGGGTTTGCTGTTATCCAGGGTGCCAATCTTGCCATTGAGTTGCTGGATGGCTGTGCCGAAATTAGGCGTCAGGCTGAAGTCTGCGAAGTTGGCGGAGCCGTCACTGAAGTTGATGCCGCCTATGCGGATCGCCAGTGGTTTGGCCTGAGCGGAATCGTCAGCGGGTTTCGAGGCCGAATCGGCCGGCTGGGGTACCAACAAGTCATCGATATTGGTGGTGCGGTCTTCATTGATCATAAAGCGCGCGTAAGGCTTTGCGATGTTCACTTGGTCGATATTCAGCCCTTCGCCGTGGCGGTATGCCAGCCCTTCGAGGTTCAAATGCTCCCAGCGCACGAAGTCTCGCGATTTCAGCGTATCCAACGTATGTAGCTGGTTCACCGCGGCCTTGCCGGTCACCGAGAACGCCAAGGGCTCGGTACTGCTCAGGTCCACGGCCAGGTCGCTGTCAAGCATGCCGCTACGCAGCTCCAGGCGCGCGAACGGGGTGATGTAGGGCTGAGCGATACGCAGGTCAATATCTCGGCTGGTGACAGCCAGATGCACGCTCACGGGGCTGAGGTTCACTTCTCCCTTGGCGTGGAGCTTGCCTTGGCGGCCAAAGCCGGTCTCTAGCTCCACGGGTACAGGCTTGGCCTCAAGGCTGTCATAGTTACCCACACGCACGTTCAGTGGGGTCAGCTCGAGGGTGACAGGCTCGGCCACGCTGTTATCAGCCAAGTGCGCCCGCGCATTGTTCAAGCGCGCTTCACCCACGCTGATTCGCCAGGGTTGCGAGGCCGGGGCCGATTCGGCTTTCGTTGGGGCAGCTGCGGGGGAACCGGTAGGGCCGAACAGCTGCTGCCAGTCCAACACGCCGTTGGCTTCACGGCGGGCCCAGGCTTCCACCTGCTGCGCGTCAATGGCTTTGAGTGCTACTTGGCGGTTGGCCAGGTCCATGGAGGCGCCTGAGACCTTCAAAGCCGCCAGGCGTAACAGCGGGCGGCCATCCGGTGCTGCCATGGCGAAAGGCGAAAGCACCAGATTGGCTTGGGTCACCCGTATCTGCGCCTGTTTGGTCAGGTCTACGGTGTAGTCGAATTGTGCGCTAACGTTGCCGCTGTCCAACGTGAGCGGAGCGGCCGCCTGAACATAAGGCCACCAGGTTTTCAGAGGAGCGTCTTTGAGGGTCAGGTGCCCCTGAGAAGTGAATGGGAAAAGGGAAAAGCGACCGCTCCACGTTAAATGGCCCACCAAAGGGCCATGGGCGGTAAGCTCCATTTGCGCATCGCCTTTAGGCAAGGTGGTCAAATGACGAAGCTGGAAGTCCAATGCGTCATAGGTGAACTCCACTGGCGCTGAAGAGCGTGCATCCTTGAAGTGTACATGGCCGTCACTGAGGTTCAGTTCGTCAACGGTGACCGGAAACGGCGTGTCGTGTTCACTGGCCGGCTGCTCTGGCTCGCCAGAAGGCTTGAACAGCTGGCTGAGGTTCAGTTGGCCGTCACGGGCGATGAGCACTTGGGCTTTGGGCTTTTGTAGGTCCAGCGTGGCCAGGTGCACCTGCCTGCGCCACAGGCTGTTGATTTGTACATTTGCATACAGCCGCTCGAAGGCGACCTGCTCATCGCCTGAGTTGCCCAAGCGCAGCCCCTGTAAGGTCAGTTCCAGGGTGAATGGATTGAAAACGATTTTTTCCAGATGCGCTGGGGTGGTAGCCATGGCCGCCAGCTTGTCGTTGGCAATGCGCAGGCCTACCGTGGGCGCTACCCAAAAGCCCAACAAGGCATAGAGCGCAACCGCGATCGACACACCCGCCACCACGTGTAGCAAACGTTTTGGCAGTAGGTTCGGCATTTCGGTTTCGCTTGTTCTGGGAAAGGGGGGTTGGAGTGCTACAGGCTGCCGAGGGTTCCATCAACAGCCTGCGGGGTCAAGGCCGCTCGATGGCCAGGGCAACGCCTTGCCCGCCACCTATACAGAGCGTGGCCAGGCCTTTTTTAACGTCTCGGCGGATCATTTCATGGAGCAAGGTCACCAGTACCCGGCAGCCTGACGCGCCAATCGGATGGCCGAGGGCAATGGCACCCCCGTTCACGTTGACTTTATTCAGGTCCCAACCCAGCTCTTGGGTCACCGCAAGTGCCTGGGCGGCAAAGGCCTCGTTGGCCTCGAACAGGTCTACATCCTCAAGTGCCCAACCGGCTTTTTCCAGGCAGCGGCGGGTGGCACTGACCGGGGCAATGCCCATCACTGCCGGGTCTACGCCTGCGTTGGCATAGCTTACGATACGCGCCAGTACTGGCAGGCCCAGGGCGGTGGCTTTTTCCGCGCTCATCAACAACACAGCGGCGGCGCCGTCGTTGAGTGACGAGGCATTGCCTGCCGTGACCGTACCGTCTTTCTTGAACGCAGGCTTGAGTTTGGCCAGGGACTCAACCGTAGTACCTGCCCTAGGCTGCTCGTCATCGACCACCTGCAGAGGCTCGCCCTTGCGCTGAGGAACACTTACCGGCGTAATTTCGCTGGCAAAGCGCTTGGTTTCGATGGCCAGCGCCGCTCTTTGCTGGGACGCGGCGGCAAAGGTGTCCTGGGCTTCTCGGCTGATGCCGTATTGCTCCACCAGGTTCTCGGCGGTAATGCCCATATGATAGTCGTTGAACGCATCCCACAGGCCGTCGGTGATCAGGGTGTCCACCAGGTTGGCGTGGCCCATGCGCAGGCCAGTACGCGCTCCAGGTAATACATAGTTGGCCAGGCTCATGCTTTCTTGGCCACCCGCGACAATTACATCGGCGTCGCCGCAGCGTATTGCCTGGGTAGCCAGATGTACCGCTTTGAGGCCCGAGCCGCAGACCTTGTTCAGGGTCATGGCCGGTACCGTGGCGGGTAGCCCTGCGTTGATAGAAGCTTGGCGCGCGGGGTTCTGACCAGCGCCGGCGGTGAGCACCTGGCCCAGAATGACTTCGTCCACCTGCGCGGGCTCCAGGCCTGTGCCGCTTAATAGGTGGCGGATGACAGTAGCGCCCAGCTCCACGGCCGGAACCTTAGCGAGCGCGCCTTGAAAGCTACCCACGGGGGTACGTGTGGCAGCCACGATGACAACGTCTTTCATGGGGAGTGTCCTCATTATTATTAGGGGCCGGGCGAGGACCGGCCTTGAGCGCCCCCCTTGGAGAAGGGCGCTTTAGCTAGGCTGGGCCTGCTTAGCCGCGGTGACGGCTACGGAAGAAGTCGATCAAGCCTTGGGTCGAGGCATCTTCGGCAGGCTCTTCTACGTCGCCGATCAGGCGCTGGTAAACGTTCTTGCCCAGCTCCTTGCCCAGCTCCACGCCCCATTGGTCGAAGGCGTTAATGCCCCAGATCACGCTTTGCACGAACACCTTGTGCTCGTACATAGCTACTAGCGCGCCCAAGCGGCGAGGGCTGATGCGCTCGACCACCAGGGTATTGCTCGGGCGGTTGCCAGGGATCACTTTGTGCGGGGCAAGGCGTTCCACCTCTGCCTCGGCCACACCTTTGGCACGCAGTTCGGCTTCGGCTTCATTGCGGGTTTTACCCAGCATCAGCGCCTGACTCTGCGACAGGCAGTTGGCGAACAGCCACTGGTGGTGATCCGCTACAGGGTTGAAGCTCACCACCGGCACGATGAAGTCCGCCGGGATCAACTGGGTGCCTTGGTGCAGCAGCTGGTGATAGGCATGCTGGCCGTTGGCGCCTACGCCGCCCCAGATGACCGGGCCGGTTTCTGTAGTAGCGGGGGTGCCATCTTGGCGCACGCTCTTGCCATTGGATTCCATGTCCAACTGTTGCAGGTGCTTGGTGATGTTACGCAGGTAGTGGTCGTAGGGCAGGATCGCGTGGCTCTGCGAGCCCCAGAAGTTGCCGTACCACACCCCAAGCAGCGCCAGCAGTACTGGCATGTTCTGAGAGAACGGCGCGGTCTGGAAATGCTCGTCCATGGTATGAGCACCGGAGAGCAGTTCTTTGAAGTTAGCGGTGCCGATGGACAGGGCGATCGGCAAGCCGATAGCGGACCACAGCGAGTAACGGCCGCCGACCCAGTCCCACATGGGGAAGATGTTCTCTTCACGGATGCCAAAGGCAACGGCTGCGGCGTTGTTACTCGAAACCGCGATGAAATGCCGGTGCAGCTCGGCTTCGGAGCCGCCCTGAGCCAGATACCAGGCGCGGGCGGCCTGGGCGTTCTTCAAGGTTTCCAACGTACCGAAGGATTTTGACGACACGATGAACAGGGTTGTCTCGGCCCTTAGCTTGGCCGACAGTTCGTGGAACTCGCTGCCGTCGATATTGGCCAGGTAATGGCAGCGCACGCCCTTCTGGCTGTAAGGCAGCAAGGCTTCGGACACCAGCTCAGGGCCCAGGAAGGAGCCGCCAATGCCAATGTTGACCACATCGGTGATGGGCTTTTCGGTGTAGCCGCGCCACAGGCCGTCATGGATGCGGGTTACCAGTTCGGTAATCTGCCCCAGTACCTTATGTACCTCCGGCATGATGTTGCTGCCGCCAACCTTGAGCTTGTCGCCGATCGGCCGACGCAGCGCCGTATGCAAGGCGGGGCGGCCTTCGGACGCATTGAGGATCTCACCGGCGAACATGGCTTTGATCGCTTCGGAGAGTTTCACTTCATCGGCCAACTGCACCAACAGGCCGCGAGTCTCCGAGGTGATCAGGTTCTTGGAGTAGTCCAGGAACAAACCGCAGGCGCTGAGGGAAAAGGTGCCGAATCGATTAGGGTCGGCATTGAAGGCTTCACGCATGCTGAAGTGCTGCATGGCCGTGCGGTGCTCTTTGAGCGCCTGCCAGGCGGGAAGGGCGGTCACATCGTGAGGATTGCGGTAGTACGCCATCTCTGCAAGTTTCCTTTTACTTGGTCAGCCTTTTGGACATTGTCAGGTCCGGACAGGTTGCTTTGTGTTATTAACCGCCAGCGCATACGCCACGCGTGGTCACAGCTATCCACGGTAGCGCGTGCGAGGGTGCTTGTCTGCGCCTGTAGGCCGTGGCTTTCAATATTAATCTATCCCTGGCGGCCCACCGGGCGGGGTTTTCGCCTGCCTGCCCGAGCGCCAAGGGTAGGGCGCGCATCAGGCCGAGGTGCCCAAGCGTACTTCGAGGTTGTCGATCAATCGCGTGCTACCTAGGTAGGCTGCCGCCAGAATGACGAGGTCATGATCAGCGGCAGTGGCGGCGCGCAGGGTGTCGGTATGGCGGATTTCAAGGTAGTCCAAGCGCATGCCGTTATCAGTTATGCGTGTACGGTGCTCGGCCAGTAGCGCGTTCAGGTCGCGCTCGCCGTTATGAAGGGCAGTGGCCATGGCGTGCAGGCTACGATAGAGGGCAGGGGCGATGGTCCTTTGCTCTGGGCTTAGGTAGCCATTACGCGATGACAGCGCCAGCCCGTCTTCGGCGCGTACGGTAGGCTCGCCGATCAACTGGATGGGCATGTTCAGGTCTCGTACCATCGCGCGAATCACTGCCAGTTGTTGGTAATCCTTCTGCCCGAACACAGCAAGGTCGGGCTGCACCATGTTGAACAGCTTGCTAACCACCGTGGCCACGCCCTCGAAATGCCCAGGGCGGCTAGCCCCGCACAGCCCTTCGGATAACCGCGGCACGCTGACCCGGGTTTGCACGCCTGTGCCGTTAGGGTACATCTCGCTCACGGCAGGGGCGAACAACAGGTTGCAGCCCGCCTCAAGGAGTTTTCCCTGATCCGCGGCCAAGGTACGGGGGTAGCTACCCAAGTCCTCGTTGGCGCCAAACTGCAGGGGGTTGACGAAGATGCTGGCCACTATGAAATCGGCCTGTTCAGTGGCTCGGGTGACCAATGCCACATGCCCGCTGTGCAGATTGCCCATGGTGGGCACAAAACCAATCCGCTTGCCCTCGGCCCGTGCCTGAGCCACTGCCGCCCGCAATTGGAGTACCGTGTTGACTGTGTTCATGCGCTGAATCCGTGTGCTTGGGCTGGGAAGCTGCCGTCTTTTACCGCGCTTACATAGGCGGCGAGGGCGCTTTGAATACTGGGCTGGCCTTGCATAAAGTTTTTGACGAACTTCGGTACGCGGCCAGTGAGGGATAGGCCAAGCATGTCGTGCAACACCAGTACCTGACCGTCGGTGGCCGGCCCTGCGCCGATACCAATCACCGGTACTCGCACTGCCTGGGTGATGTGGGCGGCCAGTTCGCTGGGTACACATTCGAGCAGGATCATCGCCGCGCCAGCCTCTTGTAGGGTGATGGCGTCGGCTTGCAGTTGCCGTGCCTGGCTTTCCAGGCGCCCCTGCACCTTGTATCCACCCAGCACATTGACCGTCTGTGGGGTAAGGCCCATGTGGGCGCACACCGGTACGCCTCGCTGGGCGAGCAGTTCGATGGTGCTGCTCAGCCAGGCGGCGCCTTCGACCTTGACCATATGCGCGCCGGCCTGCATTAGCGCAGCGGAATTAGCGAACGCTTGCTCCAGCGTGGCACAGGCCATGAAGGGCAAGTCGGCCAGGATGAGTGCCCCCGCGTTGCCGCGCTTGACGCAGGCAGTGTGGTAGGCCATCTCGGCGGTGGTGACTGGGAGGGTGCTGTCGTGGCCCTGCAGGACCATGCCCAGGGAGTCCCCGATGAGCAATATTTCAACCCCGGCTTCGCTGGCTGCACGGGCAAAGGTTGCGTCATAGCAGGTCAGCATCGTTATTTTTTCACCCTTGGCCTTGAGGCCGTTCAGGGTGGTCAGGGTGATTTCTGGCATGCAAAGGTTCCTCGGTTGCCGCCTTCTGAAGTGGGGCATTACCTATGTTTCGGTGGCGACGCGGGCGTTATCGTAGGCGTTAGCCTAGGCAGGCCATCCACTACCGGCTCATACTCGCCGGGGGCGGCGAGCGGCCTATAGTCATGAGCCGCTGGCGGGAAGTCAAATACGGTAACAACCAGGTGTTACCGGCCTGTTACTTCAGGGTTACGGCAGCTCGGCCACGCGCTCCAGGCCAACGAACGGGCAGACCCTCAATAAGGCCTCAAGGCTGCGCCCATCCGGCAACACAAAGGTGCTGTCGACCAGCTCGGCCAGGGGGTAAAGCACAAAGGGCCGGGCGTGAAGGTGATAGTGAGGTACCTTAAGGCGCGGAGTGTCCAGCACGCGATCGCCGAACAGAATGATATCCAGGTCTAGGGTACGTGGCCCCCAGCGCTCGGCGCGCACTCGGCCTTGACCCTGCTCGATGGCCTGAAGCGCGTCGAGCACTTGTAGCGGCTCGAGGAAGGTATCCAAAGCGGCCACGGCATTGCTGTAGCGCGGTTGCCCCGGCAGCAGCGAGTCGCTTCGATACAGCCCGGAGACCCCTACCCATTCGCAACCGGGCAAAGCCCCTAGGCTTTGTAGTGCCAGGCGTAGCTGCTCCGTGGGTTCGGCCAGGTTGCTGCCCAAGCCTATATAAACCCGCTGCCGCTCGCTCATTCGACGGCGTTGTCGTTTTTACGGCGCGTATTGCTACGGCGCTTCTTACGCGCTGGGGCACCCGGGGCGGCGGTATCGTCCCGGCTGCCCAGATCGCGAATCATGACGCGACGGTCGCTGTCCGAGGCCTCTTGGTAGTCTGTCCACCATTGGCCCAGGCCATCGGTTTGTTCGCCAGCGCTTTCACGTAGTAGCAGGAAATCGTAACCGGCGCGGAAGCGAGGGTTATCCAGCATCACATCAGCGCGCTTGCCACTGCGGCGCGGCAGCCGCTCTTGCATGTCCCAGATTTCCTTGATCGGCAAGGTAAAGCGCTTGGGAATCGCGATGTACTGGCATTGCTCGGCGATCAGGTCGTGAGCCGCTTCTTGCATGGCGGGAATGGGCGGCATGCCTCGGGCCTGTAGCTCCAGCGCCCTGGCTGGCAACGCCGGCCACAGCAAGGCCGCGAAGAGGAATGCTGGGGTGACCGGTTTACCCTGTTGCACGCGCAGGTCGGTATTGACCAGGGCATTGCGAATCAAGGTGTGGGTGTAATCAGGGCTGTGTTCCAAGGCTTCGGCGCTACCAGGGAACATCTGCTCGAACAGGTTCAGGTCCACCAGCATCTCGAAAGTGTCCGTGGCCTGCCCGGAGAGGAACAGCTTGAGCACTTCCTCGAACAGCCGGGCGCCAGGAATGTCCTGAAGCAGGCCGGCCAGTTCGCGAATCGGCTGCACGCTCTGGCGCTCGATGCCGAAATCCAACTTGGCGGCGAACCTCACGGCCCGCAGCATGCGTACAGGGTCTTCCTGGTAGCGCTGGCGGGGGTCGCCGATCAGTCGAATCAGCCGATTGCGCACGTCATGCACGCCGTTGGCGTAGTCAAGAATGCGGTCGCTGACAGGATCGTAGTACAGCGCGTTGATGGTGAAGTCGCGCCGCTGGGCATCTTCTTCCAGCGTGCCGTACACGTTATCACGCAGGATCAGGCCGCTTTCGTTACGGGACGAGTGATGACTGGTGGCTTCGTCGTCTTCAGGGTGATTGGCCCGGAAGGTCGCTACTTCGATGATTTCTCGACCGAAATGAATGTGCACGAGCCTGAAGCGGCGGCCGATGATCCGGGCATTGCGGAATTCGGCGCGGATTTGCTCCGGGGTGGCGCTCGTTGCGACGTCGAAGTCCTTCGGTGTCACGTTCAACAGCAGGTCACGCACGCAACCGCCTACCAGATAGGCCTGATAGCCAGCCTGTTGCAGGCGCTCGACGATGCCGACCGCTTGGCGGCTGAACTGGTGACGCTGCAAGCCATGGGCGCCGCTATCAAGCACTTCGGGCATGGTGCGTTGAGTGTGGGCCTGAGAGGCCGGGGGACGAAAAGACTGGAACAGCTTTTTCAGCATGGGATGCACTGTATGAAGGAATGATCGGCCATACCAGGAGTGACCGCACGATGGGCGGGGATTCTAGCATTTAGTGATGGGATGGTGTAGGAGGCCGCGAATGGGCCTGTGACGGAAACGACAAGGGGAGCCTAAGCTCCCCAGTAAGTCGTTACTTGCTCGTTTTTATTCTTGCGTGGGCTTTTTGTTTTTGTTGAGCGCCCAACCCGCAGGTGTTTACCTGGGGAGCCTCCCAAAGAGGGAGTAAAGAGCAAACGGATTGCTTTGAACGCCGTATTGCGGTGACCCTAAGGCCCAACCAGTTCAGGCACTGCTGTAGCGCAGTTTTTGTTGTTCTCGGCCTGGTCGCGGAAACCCGAAACAATACCTCTCCAAAAGAATCAGTTAGCTACGCCTCATGCCGTGTTGTTTTTGTTATGCGTGAGCCGATACGTATTGTTTTTATTGTGTGTCTTAGCGCTTGTTGTTGTTCTTGTACCGTAGATATAGCAGGTGCTGTGCCAACTTTTAAAAATCCTTTATTTTCAAATGCTTACAATAATCTGTAGTGGATTTGCGCAGGCGCTACATGAGCGGTTTGTTACCGTATGCCCCGGCTTTGTAACAGTTGGGGCGGTACGGTAACACCTTCGCTAGCCTTCGCTGGCCATGCTGGATTTGCGCCGGGGGATGCCCAGCCGCTGGCGGCGTTCCCACAGGCATTTGCGGCTAACGCCCAATTTGCGCGCCAGCTCTGTTTCGGTCATGTGGTCTTGGTGTTCAAGCACGAAATGCTGGAAGTAATCTTCCAAGGACAAGTCCTCGGTGGGTTCGTGGTTACCCGAAGCCTGCGCGGCCATGGCGAGGAAGTCATCATCCTCGTCCAAGCTGCTGAGTTCGATATCGATGCCCAACAGCTCAGCGGAAATCAGCGCGCTCTCGCTAAGGATCACCGCACGCTCCACGGCGTTTTCCAGTTCGCGAACGTTGCCAGGCCAGCTGTAATGGCGGATGGCACTTTCGGCGTCCGGCCCGAATCGCATGCCTTCCCGGCCCAAGCGTGCCGCTTGGCGAACCAGGAACACGTTGGCGATTTCGATCACGTCACTGCCGCGTTCCCGCAAGGGCGGCAGTTTGAGCGCGATGACATGCAGCCGGTAATAAAGGTCTTCCCGGAATTGCCCGACCTTGGCCAGGCTTTTCAGGTCCCTGTGGGTCGCGGCGATCAGGCGCACATCGACTTTTTGCGACTGCACCGAGCCTACCCGGCGGATCTCACCTTCTTGCAGTACCCGCAGTAGCCGTGCCTGAGCCTCCAAGGGTAGCTCACCGATCTCATCCAGGAACAAGGTGCCGCCATCCGCGGCCTCCACCAGGCCGGCGCGCCCAGCGCTTGCACCGGTAAACGCGCCCTTTTCGTGACCGAACAGCTCGGACTCGATCAGGGTTTCTGGAATGGCGGCACAGTTGACCGAGATCATCGTGGCCTTGGCGCGGCGAGAGAGGTTATGCAGGGCCTTAGCCACCAATTCTTTACCGGTACCCGACTCGCCCTGGATCAGCACGTTGGAATCCGTAGGTGCGACTTTGCGGATTTTCCCGTACAGGTCTTGCATGGGGGCGCAAGAACCAATAATGCCGATTTCCCCTTGGGGATTGCCTGCGAGTTTGTCGCTGGCCTTGGCGTTGGGTTTATCGCGCTCGCCCAGTGCCTGACCAGGTTGACGATCGCGCAGGATACGCGCGACGGCCTGCAGCATCTCGTCGTGGTCGAACGGCTTGGCGATATAGTCCACCGCGCCCATTTTCATGGAATCTACCGCCGAGCGCAGGCTGGCATAGCTGGTCATGATCAGTACAGGCTTACCCTGCCCGAGCTTGATCAGCTCAGTGCCGGGCGCACCTGGCAAGCGCAGGTCGCTGATGATCAGGTCGAATGAAGATATGGTGAAGCGCTCCTGTGCTTCTTGCACCGAGCCGGCTTCGCTGACCTGGTACTGATTCCGTTCAAGCAGGCGACGCAAGGCAGAGCGAATGATGGTTTCGTCTTCGACGATGAGAATGTGCGGCATCTGATTCGGTTCTCTCGACGGTCTCAGTTAACAGCGGACGTCGCCTGGACATGGCGGGGCAGGGTCACTCTAATACGGGTGCCTAGTTGCCTCTCTACATCAGCCGGGCTGTCGATGGTGATTTGCCCATAATGCTCTTCCACAATGGAATAGACCAGTGCAAGCCCAAGCCCCGTGCCTTCGCCCGGATCCTTGGTGGTGAAAAAGGGTTCGAACAGGCGGTCCATGATGTTTTTCGGAATGCCCGTGCCTTCGTCTTCGACAATCAGGTCCACGGTATGCTCGTTGGCCTCGCTACGCACCTTCACCGCGCTGCCGGCCGGCGACGCGTCTCGGGCATTGGACAACAGGTTGATCAATACCTGGGCCAGGCGCTGGGGGTCACCCTCAGCCCAATGATCGGGGTCGCACAGGTTATAGAACTGCACCTCGAAGTTACGCCGGTTCAACGCAAGCAGGCCGATCGCATCCTGAGCGACCTCGGCCAGATTGACCGGCTCGTCGCTGTGCTGGTGGGTGCCGGCGTGGGCGAAGCTCATCAAGGATTGCACGATGCGCGACACCCGCTTGGTTTGCTCTAGGATCTGCCCAGACAGCTCGGTGATCTCGTCGTCTTCTTCGCGCTCGTCCCGTAGGTTTTGTGCAAGGCAGGCGATCCCGGTAATGGGGTTGCCAATCTCGTGGGCTACCCCCGCGGCCAACCGGCCAATGCTAGCCAGCCGCTCGGAGTGCACCAGTTTGTCTTCGAGCATCTGGGTGTCGGTCAGGTCCTCCACGAGCAACACCAGGCCGCTGTTGCCAGGCGCCAAGGGTTCGTCGATAGCGGCTTTGTGCAGGTTGAGCCAACGGGTCTGCCCGTCCAATGCCAGGCGTTGTTTATGCTGGTGTTCGTCGGCGCCTTGGATAAACCCTTCCAACAGCTCACGCCAAGGGTCGGCAATGGTGCTCAGGCGCGACCCTACCACTCGTTGGGCAGAGATACCGGTAAGCTCCTCCATGGCCTTGTTCCACATCAGGATCTCGCGGTCGGTGGCCAGCGAGCACACCCCCATGGGCAGCTCTTGCAGGGTTTGCCGGTGATAACGACGCAAGGCATCGAGTTCGGCGGCAAGGCCGGTGAGGCGTGAGTGGTAATCCTCCAGCCGGCTTTCGATAAAATGGATGTCCTCGGTCACATAGGTTTCGCCGCCGGATTTGTACGGCAGGAAGGTTTCTACGATGTCCTGGGCAACACTGGGGCCCATCAACCCGGACAGGTTGGCTTCGATCCGGTCACGCAGGCGACGCAGTGCATAGGGGCGGCGTTCATCGAATGGCAGGTAGAGGTCGCGCAACGCTTGTTCCACTTCTTTCTGGGCCGCGCGGGCGCCCAAGGGCTTGGCGAGCTGGGTAGCAAACTCTTGCGGTGATGCGGCATGTAGCTCGCGCCTTTGTGGCCGCCGTACGTTATCCACCGCGCAGGCCTCAGCGGCGCTGGTTTCTTCAGGGCTGGCGTTGGTAAACAGTGAGACCAGCGTGAACAGCAGCACGTTGGCGGCCAGCGAGGCAATCGCTGCCATGTGCCAGCTGGTGTCGTCGAGCACATAGATCATATCCAGCATGGGGATATAGAACCCGTCTACGTCCCCGGCCAGTGGCATCAACATGGTAAAGGACCACACCGCGACCCCGGCCAGCAGGCCAGCAATAAACCCGCGTCGATTGGCCGTGGGCCAATACAGCACCGACAGTACCCCCGGCAGGAATTGCAAGGTTGCCACGAAAGCTACGATTCCCAAGTGAGCAAGGTCTTGGCGGTTGCCCAGCATCAGGTAGAAAGCATAGCCGCCCATAAGAATGGCGACGATCAGGCCGCGGCGGGTCCACTTCAGCCAGCGATAGATACTGCCCCCGGCTGGTGGTTGATACAGCGGCAGTACCAGGTGATTCAGGGCCATGCCCGATAGCGCCAAGGTGGTGACAATAATCAGCCCACTGGAGGCGGACAGCCCCCCTACATAGGCCAATAGCGCCAGGGCCTTGTTATTGGCCGCGATACCTACCCCCAGGGTGAAATATTCAGGCGCGGTGGTAGCCCCCAGGCGCAGGCCCGCCCACAGAATCAACGGCACCGCCAGGCTCATCAACAACAGGAACAGCGGCAGCCCCCAACTGGCGCTGACCAACGCGCGTGGGTTGAGGTTTTCGGTGAAGGCCATGTGGTACATGTGCGGCATCACGATGGCGGAGGCGAAGAACACCAACAGTAGCGTTCGCCAAGGCCCTTCTTGCAGGGGTGTATGCAGCGCGGCCAGGGCCATCTGGTTCTGCAGCAGCCACAGCTCCAGTTGGTGCGGCCCACCGAAGACGCCATAGAGTGCATACAGGCCGAGCCCGCCCATGGCAATCAATTTGATCACTGATTCGAAGGCGATGGCAAAGACCAAGCCTTGATGTTTTTCGCGGGTCGCGATGTGTCGAGAGCCGAAGAAGATCGTGAACAGTGTGATCAGCACGCAGAAGCTCAAGGCTACCTTATCTTTCACCGGCTCTTGGGTGAGGATGCTGATGGAGTCGGCCACCGCCTGTATTTGCAGAGCCAGCAAGGGCAGCACGCCGATCAGCATGAACAAGGTGGTCAGCGCGCCGGCCCAGGTGCTGCGGAATCTGAAAGCGATCAAATCTGCGAGTGAGGATAACTGATAGGTGCGGGTAATCTTGAGAATGGGGTAGAGCAGCACGGGTGCCAACAGGAATGCCCCTGAGACGCCCAGGTAACAGGCAAGGAACCCATAGCCGTACTCGTAGGCCAGCCCAACCGTGCCATAGAAGGCCCAGGCACTGGCGTAAACCCCTAGCGACAGGGTGTAGGTCAAAGGGTGGCAGATGATCGAACGGGGAATCAGCCCGCGCTCGCTGACCCAGGCCACGCCGAACAGCACCAGCAGGTAAGCGGCGCTGATCAGGATCATCTGGGTGAGGCTAAAGCTCATCGGCATCTCTCTGGCTTTGCAGGATAAACGTCACCACGATGAGGATCAGCCACAGCAGGTACGGGCGGTACCAAGCCCCTGTGGGTTCGATCCACCAATCCATGATGGCGGGGGAAAACAGGTAGATGCCGACCACCAGCAGCAGCACCAAGCGATAGATATACATGCTGGCCTCGTTACAAGGGGCGGCGGATTGTCGCGCCGCTACAGGGCAGGCGGGATGGTAGCGGAAGGCTGCGCGGCTGCCTACTTGCGTTCTTAGCCATGGCGTAAGTTTGATCGCGTACAGGAATTGGTAGCGCCTGTAGATACTGTCTGGGGATCGCTGTAGGAGCTAGTGAAGCTGGCGAACAGTGTGGCCGTAGTTGGACTCACGGCCCTTGTTCGCGAGCTGTCGCTCGCTTCTACAGGCGATAGGTCCTGCCATAGCAGCCGTGGCTTGGCCGTATCAAACCAACTCCGCTTCCGCCAAGGTTTTTACGCGGGGCAGGGTGGCTACCTTCCAATGCGCCACTGCCCAGGCCAGTATGTCCTCGGGCCGGGCCAGGGCCAGATCAGCCGTCGGCGCTTGGCCAAGCGTGCGCAACGCCCGTAGCAGCTGGCCTCGGGCATCTTCGGCGTTCAAGGGTGCGGAGCGGTAGCGTTTGCCAAGCTTGTTTCCATCGGGCTGCACCAGTAGCGGCACATGCAAGTAACTGGGCGCGGGCAAGCCAAGCAACTCTTGTAAGTAGAGCTGGCGAGGGGTTGAGTCCAGCAGGTCGGCACCGCGCACGATGTCCGTCACTCCCTGGGCGCCATCGTCGATCACCACGGCCAGTTGATAGGCATACAACCCATCGCGGCGGCGAATGATAAAGTCCCCTACCTCGCGGCCCAGATGCTGCTCAAACCGCCCCTGCAACCGGTCATCAAAGGCATAATTGAGCTCAGGCCCCCGCAACCGAATGGCAGCGCCTTCAGAAGCGTGGCCGGCGTCGCGGCAAAAGCCAGGGTAGATACCGCCAAAGGGTTCCAGTGTTTTGCGCGAGCAGGTACAGGCGTAGGCAAGGCCTTGTTGCAACCAGCGCTCAACCACGGCTTGGTAGGTATGATGGCGCTCGCTTTGATAAAGCACTGGGCCATCCCATTCAAACCCATACCGGGTCAGGGTTTCGAGTATGGCGGCCTTGGCGCCGAATACCTCCCGAGGGGGGTCGATGTCTTCCATGCGCAATAGCCATTGCCCGCCGTTGGCGCGTGCATCAGCAAAGGATGCCACTGCCGCGACCAATGAGCCGAAGTGCAGGAGACCGCTGGGAGTAGGGGCAAAACGACCGATACGGGAGGAAGGCATGCTGGATGGGCCAATGGAACGCTGGCGACGGTAGCCAGGCTGGGGCGCGCGCAATGCCGCCCCAGCGCGGATTATTTACCGACTTGCTTTTCTTTTATTTCAGCCAAGGTTTTGCAATCGACGCACATATCCGCGGTTGGACGTGCCTCGAGGCGACGAATACCGATCTCGATACCGCAGGACTCGCACCAGCCGTACTCTTCGTCTTCGATCAGTTGCAGGGTCTTGTCGATCTTTTTGATCAGCTTACGCTCACGATCGCGGGCACGAAGCTCCAGGCTGAATTCTTCTTCCTGGCTGGCACGGTCGGCTGGGTCCGGGAAGTTGGCGGCCTCATCTTTCATGTGGTCTACGGTGCGGTCCACTTCCTGCATCAACTCTTGTTTCCATTGATTCAGGATTTTCGTGAAATGAGCACGCATGGCGTCGCTCATGTACTCCTCGCCTTTTTTCGACTCATAAGGCTTGAAGCCGCGAACAAGCTCGGTGCTGTTTTGCTGGTTTTCATTGGTGGGCATGAATGACCGCCTCTCGCTCTTCTAATCCACTGCGCGGGATGATCCATCTCCGGCGACCGCCGGCCCCGCGACTGCAAGCGGGCGAACTTACCAGATCAAATCGGGGTGCGCTACTCCCGGTTGTCTTGCCTGATTTGGCTGTGCAAGGCGGTTGGACAACCGGGACGGTGGAACATTCAATGGCACCCTATTAGCCGCCATTGGGCCTGATATATGCCGTAGAATCGGCTTTTGCCAGGTAACCTGAGACCGCCCCATGGCCAAGCTCTACAGCGCGCGCAGCCGCGCCATCGAACCCTTTCATGTGATGGCTTTACTGGCCCGTGCTAACGAGCTCCAGGCTGCGGGCAATGATGTGATTCACCTTGAAATCGGCGAACCGGATTTCACCACCGCCGCGCCTATCGTAGCCGCGGGCCAGGCCGCGCTTGCGGCGGGCCACACTGGCTATACCGCCGCCCGTGGGCTGCCAGCGTTACGTCAGGCAATCGCTGGTTTTTATGGTCAGCGCTATGGTGTGGACATCGACCCCGGCCGCGTGATGGTAACCCCTGGGGGGTCTGGCGCATTGCTATTGGCCAGCGCATTGCTGGTCGACCCCGGTCAGCACTGGCTGCTGGCGGACCCAGGCTACCCTTGCAACCGACACTTCCTGCGCTTGGTAGAAGGCGATGCACAACTGGTACCGGTCGGCCCCGCAGAGCACTACCAACTAAACCCAGAACTCGTGGCTCGCCACTGGAACGCTCAATCCGTAGGCGCGCTGGTGGCGTCTCCTGCAAACCCGACGGGTGCGGTGCTGGGGCTAGAAGCGCTGAAGGCGCTAAGCCAAGCGGTAAGGGCACAAGATGGGCATCTGGTGGTAGATGAGATCTATCACGGCCTTACCTACGGCTTGGACGCCCACACGGTGCTTGAAGTAGACGATGACGCATTCGTGCTCAATAGCTTTTCCAAATACTTTGGGATGACCGGATGGCGCCTGGGCTGGTTGGTGGCGCCTACGGAGGCGGTGAGTGAACTGGAAAAGCTTGCCCAGAACCTGTACATCAGCGCGCCGAGCATTGCCCAACATGCTGCTTTGGCCTGCTTTGAGCCAGCCACCTTGGGCATTCTGGAACAGCGCCGCGAGGCATTCCAAGCCCGGCGCGACTTCCTGCTGCCTGCATTACGTGGCTTGGGTTTCGACATTGCGGTAGAGCCTGAAGGGGCTTTCTATCTTTATGCCGATATCAGCCGCTTTGGTGGAGATGCCTTCGAGTTCTCAAGATTCTTCCTGGAGCAGGAATACGTAGCCTTCACCCCAGGGCTGGACTTTGGCAAGCACTTGGCGCGCCAGCATGTGCGCTTTGCCTACACCCAGGCCCTGCCTCGCCTAGAGCAGGCAGTCGAGCGCATTGCCCGTGGCTTGCAGCGGTGGCAGGGCTGATGCGTTTCGAACCACCCTTGGAAACCGCGACCTTGATTCGTCGCTATAAGCGCTTCCTGGCCGACGTACAGCTGGCTGATGGCAGCTGCATCACCCTGCATTGCCCCAATACCGGCTCGATGCTCAACTGCATGAAGCCTGGCGGGCAGGTATGGTTCAGCCGCTCTGACAACCCTGCGCGCAAGCTGCCCGGCACCTGGGAGATAGCCGAGACCCCCCAGGGGCGCCTGGCTTGCATCAACACTGGGCGTGCCAATCGCATAGTGGAGGAAGCGTTGCTGGCAGGCGCCATTGCCGAGCTTGCCGGGTTTACCGTGCTTCGCCGTGAAGTGCGCTATGGGGAGGAAAATAGCCGGGTGGATTTTCATCTGCGCTATCCAGATGGCGAAGCCTATGTGGAGGTCAAAAGCGTGACCCTAGGTTTCGAAGGTACTGCTGTTGCGGCCTTTCCCGACTCGGTGACCCAGCGAGGGGCCAAGCACTTGCGCGAGCTTGCCGCGCTTTCACGGCGCGGGGTGCGCGCTGTGCAGCTGTTTTGCGTCAACCTTACAGGCGTGGAGGCGGTACGCCCGGCTTGGGAGGTCGACGACGCATACGCCCAGGCGCTACGGGCCGCCGTGGACAGCGGGGTGGAGGTATTGGCTTATGGCGTATGCCTCACGCCGGAGGCAGTGTTCATCGACCGTCGATTGGCCTTGCACTGGAGCTAGCCACAGGCGATACACAGGCAAAAAAAGACCCGGCATGTGCCGGGTCAATAACCGTGATTAGCCTGATGAGGAGATAAGCTCAGTCCGAACCACCGGGCTGCTTATCGGCTGATCTCGCGACCAGTTGTGCTAATCATAACTATTCTCATTTGAGAGTCAAGTGCAAATTGAGAATTAGTTCGTTCCTGGGTCGGTGTGCGTCAGTTGCTGGTTTAGTGCATTGATTTTCTGCGCCATGCTTTCAATCAGGCTATGGGCGATTCTAGGGTTGGCAGCCGTCATCGCCAGGAATTGATCCTTGGGGATCAGCATTACTGTGCAGGCCGTAGCCGCAACCACGGTGGCTGTACGCTTTTCTTCCGTAAACACGGCCATGGCACCGAAAATTTCTTCCTTAGCCACGTCGCCTACTTTTAGCCCATCCACAAAAGCCTCGGCGTGGCCTTCGATGATGATAAACACATGATCGGGCTCATCGCCCTGACGGATCAACACTTCGCCTGCCGCCACGTGCTTGTAGCCGTTGCTGCTATGGTATTCAGCCGGCTTTGTTTGCGCCACGGCTTGAGCCAATAGCCAAGCCTGGCCCCCTAGGTAGTCAGCAAGCAGCTGGCCACGGCCTTGGTTGCACAGGTGTGCCATGGCCGGTCGCCGTGGGTAGGCCAACAGGCGCAGTGGTACTACGCTACGGTAGCGGCAGGGGAAGCCCTCAGGGGCGGGCGCCAAATTAAGCAGGTCGCCTTCGCCTACGTAAAACAGGCTGCGCTCGTTCAGGCTCACATGAACCAGGCCTGCTTCTACGCGGTAAAGGTTCTCGGCAAGCAGATGGCCCTCCAAGGCGATGCCAGAGGGTAGCTCCAAAGCCTGGTCATCCGCCTGTGCGCCTTCCAGCAACACGTCTGAAATGCTCTGCAATCTGGTGATCCATTGCTCGGCATACGCCGATTGCTCCCCAATCAGATACATGGTTCGTCCTCAGCTTGGCTGGCGCATGGGGTTAGGTTTTTGAGTGTAACGGCAGGCGGGCCTCGAAGGCCTTGTTCAGGGCTTCTTTGCGCTCCGCCGACAACTCGTTCCAATGCACGCCCAGTAACGCGCCCTCAATCGCATAGAGCAATACGCGTGAGGCACGAAAGCCGCGGGTTTTAACGGCCCGATAAGCGTCTACCGCCCCTAGCCGCCGCAGGTCCGCCGCGCTGTGGATGCCCACGGCATGTAGCCACTGGGCAGAGGTTTTACCGAGATTTCGCAGGTCCTGTAGCTCGTCGTTCATCCGCGCTCCTGGTTGAGCGGCTAAGCCGCGGCCTTGCGTTGAAGGTTAGCGGGCCTGGCTCATTTCGTTCGATAACGCAGCCGCGTGCCAAAATTCACTGACATAAGGATTTCGTCCGCGCTCAACTCCACAGGGAAATATGCGCCGGATATTTGCGCATGGGCCAGGGACGCACCCTCGAGCGAGGCTTCGCGAAAATCGATACCGCGCAGGTCCGCGGAGCGGAAATACGCGTCAGTGAAATTCACGCCTTGGGCATCCAGATCGCGCAGGTCAAGGCCCCTGAAGTCCCCGCTGGTGAAGTCGACCGCGCCTGACTGGCGCTTCTCTTCATTAAAGACTTTGATGTTTTCTTCTCTTACGAGGTTGAAAAGCGGCGAATCGATAAGGCGGGGTTGAGTCATGGCGGCGTCTCCGTAAAGGTGGCGCCATCATAATGGCACCACCCAGCGCGCGAAGGTGTGGACTGGTTCACGCCGTGCCGAGATTAAAGCCCCGGCAGTCGCTGGCGAATGGCATCGAGCAGGGTATCGACGCTATGGGCGTCGTGGGTAGCAATCTGCCGAGCGGCAAGCAGCTCTTCGGCGGTCAGCGGATCACGGCCCTGCTCCTGAGCCGCAATCACCTGCAAGGTTGCGTCGGAAGGGTCTGGGTCATGCAGGTTGGCCTGGCGTTGGCTCAGCCAGCTTTCAATGACGGCGCGGGGCGCATCGCAGTCAAGGATGATGAAAGGTACGCCTTGCTCCTGGGCAACGGCCTGGGCCTTGGCCCGTTGGGGCTGCTTGAGGTAGGTAGCGTCTATCACCACGGGCAGGCCAGCGGCCAATACCGCCAGCGCCAGGCCATGCAGGCGGTCGTAAGTCGCCTCGCTGGACAGTTCGCTGTACAAGGCTTCGGTGTCCTGTTGTTCGGCTGCGGTAAACATCCGTTTGCGTTCTATATCCGAGCGCAGGCGAATGGCGCCAAGCCCCTCGACCAGGCGCAGCGCTACGTGGCTTTTGCCCACGGCCGACACGCCGCTGGTGATGGCCAGGAAGCGCGATGGAATGGCGCTGTAGCTTTCAGCCAGGGCCGCGTAGTTACGGTACTGGCGCAGCGAGGTGACACGTTGAAGCCCATCGGCGTTGGTCGGCATGCTGAACAGCGCCACCTTCGCGCGCACCATGGCGCGGTAGGCCTTATAGAAGTTGAGCAGTGGCAGCCCAGCGTAATCGCCGGTGAGCTCCAGGTAGCGGCTGATAAACCGCCGCGAGAGGCATTTTAGCCCGCGGTCCTCAAGGTCCATGGCCAGGAAGGCGATGTCTGCGTAGACATCGGTCATGCGGAAGGGGTCGTTGAACTCGATGCAATCGAAAATCACCACCTTACCGTCGATAAGGGTGGCGTTGCCCAGGTGAAGGTCACCGTGGCATTCACGGATGAACCCGTCGGCCTTGCGCGCTTGCAGCAGTGGCAGCAAGCGATCGTACTCGGCGCTGGCCCAACCCTTGAGGGCCTCGAGCTGCGCCAGGTCGGCAGCCTCGGAAAGGAACGGGCGCACTTGCTCGAAGTTCTGTGCCACGGGGGCCATGGCGCTCTCGGGCGAGCCTTCCTCCAGTTCGACCGGCACCCTTGGCGCGGCTTCGTGGAACGTGGCTATCTGTTGCGCCATGGCATCAATGTGCTCGCTGCCCAGCTCACCGTGTGCCTGGAGGGTGTTGAGCAATTGGCTCTGGGGGAACTGGCGCATTTTTACGGCATATTCGATGGCCGTGCCTTCGCCGCCGAGGGCAGGGGTGCCTTCGCTGCCGGTAATGGCGACTACTTCCAGGTAAAGCGCTTCTGCCAGGCGCTTATTCAGACGCAGTTCTTCCTGGCAGAAGTGCTGGCGCGCGCTGAGGGTGGTGAAGTCCAGAAAGCCGAAATTGACCGGTTTCTTTATTTTGTACGCGTATTGGCCGGTGAGGATCACCCAGGAGATATGGGTTTCGATAAGCTCGAAGGCGTCGACCGGGTGAGGGTAGAGCGCCGGGTTCTGCAGCGCGGCGATGAGGGCTTGGCTCACGAAAAATCCTTATGCGATCGAGGGGCATTGCCGTTCATTATGGCGGCTTGTGCCAGGGCTGCAAACTGCAACAAGGTTTCTGTTTGCCGCTGCGCAAACTGCGTATAATCCGCCGCCATGACTCGTAGCCGATCCCCCCGCAAACCCTCCCGTTCCTCCCCAAGCCGCGCCCGTACCTGGTTAGGCTGGGCCCTTAAGCTTGGCCTGGTAGGCCTTGTGGCGCTGGCCGGCGTGGCCATCTACCTGGACGCCGTGGTTCAGGAGAAATTTTCCGGCAAGCGCTGGACGATCCCCGCCAAGGTATACGCCCGCCCGCTTGAACTGTTCGTGGGGCAAAAACTCCAGATCAAAGATTTTCTCACCGAGCTCGATGCCTTGGGTTATCGGCGCGTCACCGCCGTGGACGGGCCAGGGCAGGTCGCCGTGGCTGGCAATACCGTGTCACTCAATACCCGGGGGTTCCAGTTCTACGAAGGCCTGGAGCAGGCGCGGCCTGTGCGGGTTCGATTCTCGGGGGATTACGTCGCCGAACTGGGCAGCGCGGGTGGTGAAAAACTACCCGTGGTACGCCTTGAGCCATTGATGATCGGCGGGATTTATCCCAAAAACCTTGAAGATCGCATCCTGATCAAGCTCGATCAGGTGCCGCCTTACCTGGTGGACACCCTGGTCACCGTAGAAGATCGGGACTTCTACCACCACTTTGGCGTATCGCTTAAATCCATCGCGCGGGCGGTGTACATCAATGCGTCTTCCGGCCATATGCGCCAGGGCGGCAGCACCCTCACCCAACAACTGGTCAAAAACTTTTACCTGACCAACGAACGCAGCCTGAGCCGAAAGCTGACCGAAGCCATGATGGCCGTGTTGCTGGAAATGCATTACAGCAAGCAGGAGATCCTTGAGGCCTACCTCAACGAGGTGTTCATCGGCCAGGATGGGCAGCGGGCGGTGCACGGCTTTGGCCTGGCCAGCCAGTTCTTCTTCAGCCAACCCTTGTCAGAACTGCGTCTGCATCAGGTGGCCTTGTTGGTGGGTATGGTAAAAGGGCCTTCCTCTTATAACCCACGCCGCTACCCTGAGCGCGCGCTGGAGCGCCGCAACCTGGTATTGGACCTGCTTCAGGAGCAAGGCGTGGCCTCGGCCGAAGCCGTGGCCGCGGCAAAGAAAATGCCCTTGGGCGTGACCCAACGCGGCAGCCTGGCCGACAGTTCCTTCCCAGCGTTCCTTGACCTGGTGAAACGCCAGCTGCGAGACGATTACCGGGACGAAGACCTCACCGGCGAGGGCTTGCGCATCTTCACCAGCTTCGACCCCATTCTGCAGATGAAGGCCGAGGCGGCCGTCGGAGAAAGCTTCAAGCGTTTCTCGGCACGCAAGGGTGGTGATGCAATGGAAACCGCCATGGTGGTGACCAACCCGGAAAGCGGCGAGGTGCAGGCCCTGGTGGGTAGCCGCCAGGCAGGGTTCGCTGGTTTCAACCGGGCGCTCGATGCTGTGCGGCCTATTGGTTCGTTGGTCAAGCCGGCCATTTATCTGACGGCCTTGGAAAAACCCAGCCAGTACACCTTGACCAGTTGGATCAAGGACGAACCTTTCTCCGTGAAGGGCGCCGATGGCCAGGTGTGGACGCCGCAAAACTATGAGCGCGGTTCCAACGGCACGATTTTCCTGTATCAGGGGCTGGCGCATTCCTACAACCTATCCAGTGCCCGCCTTGGCCTGGACCTCGGCATACCGAACGTCTTCAAAACCCTGGGCAAGCTGGGAGTCGATGTAGACTGGCCAGCCTATCCCTCGATGCTGCTGGGCGCGGGCGCGCTGTCGCCATTGCAGGTCGCAACTGTCTACCAGACCATTGCCAACGGCGGCTACAACACCCCCATGCGCGGCATTCGCAGCGTACTCACCGCTGAAGGGGAGCCACTCAAACGCTACCCCTTCCAGATCCAGCAGCGCTTCGACCCAGGCAGCATCTACCTGATTCAAACCGCCATGCAGCGGGTGGTACGCGAGGGCACGGCACGCTCGGTATACAACGTGCTGCCATCGTCGTTGAACTTGGCGGGCAAAACCGGGACTACCAATGAATCCCGTGACAGCTGGTTCGCAGGCTTTAGCCAGGACCTGCTCGCCGTGGTGTGGATGGGCCGTGATGACAACGGTAAAACGCCCTATACCGGCGCTACTGGCGCCTTGCAGGTGTGGACCAACTTTATGCGCAAGGCAGACCCACTGCCCTTGGCCATGGCGGTTCCAGACAATATCGTGATGGCCTGGGTCGATGCTCAAACCGGCCAAGGCTCGGCGGAAGGGTGCTCCAACGCAGTACAAATGCCTTACATCCGTGGCAGCGAGCCCGCGCCGGGTGTGGCTTGCAACGTCAGCCCCGATGCGCCCGCGCCGGTGATGGACTGGATTAAAGGCTGGCTGAATTGACTCGAGGAACGAACGTGAACAAGTGGTGGTTGCCCCTGCTAACCGCAGCCGTGTTGCTGCATGGTTGCGCCAGCGTGCCCCGTGGCGCGATCCCCGTCGTGGACCAGAGCTCGGCGGTTTCCAATAGCGAGCGAGTATCGGCCAAGCGCAGTGGTGCTTACCGTGCACCGGTGCCTACCGCGCCGGTACAGGCAGTGCCCCAGGACAGCGGCGTCACGGTTATGGTGCCTACGTCCAGCGCACCGATTCAGGCCACGGCAGCCCCCATCAGTACCGGGCCTATCACCCCAGGGCCGGTCACCAATGGCCCGGCCTATACGCCGCCAAGCCCGCCTGCCGCCAGCACCGGCAGCGTCTATACCGCCCCGCCCAGTGCACCCAGTGGGATTCCCTCCAATAGCCATGCAAGCGCTGGCTTGTCCGCGGACGAGCAGCTCGACGGGCCGGTGCTGGCGTTGTTGACCACCGCGCAACAGCAACAAGGTGGAGGGGACCTCAATGGTGCCTCCTCCAGCCTTGAGCGCGCTCAGCGTATCGCGCCCAGAGAGCCACAGGTATTGTTCCGCCTGGCTCAGGTACGGTTGGCCCAAGGCGACGCCGCGCAGGCGGAGCAATTCGCGCGTCGGGCGCTGGGCTACGCCAATGGCCGGCCAGACTTACAATCACGCTTGTGGGAAATCATCGCTCAGGCGCGGGAAAAACAGGGCGATGCCGCTGGCGCTGCCCTGGCTCGTAAGAACGCTCGGGGTTGATGGACATGGATAGCCGCTTACCCGCGATCGCCGACCAGTTATTGCTGATCGAACAAGCGCTGCGTCAGGAGGGGTACTGGTCCCAGTCCCCTCCCAGCCCAGAGGCCTTGGCCAGCCCTGAACCCTTCTGCGTGGACACGCTGGACTTCGAGCAGTGGCTGCAGTGGATTTTCCTGCCCCGCATGAAGGTCATTGTCGAGCAGGGGCTGGCGTTGCCCGCGGCCTCAGGCATCCTGGCCATGGCAGAGATGGTCTACTCAACTCGCCCAGGCCAGAGTGCCGCGCTGATGGCCTCGCTACGGCAATTCGACCTGTTGATCACCGAGCACGGCAAAGCCTAGGCCTAGCACCAGGGCAGGGTGCGTCAATGGCATTGGTCCGCAATGGATTTGCGCGTTTCGGCAATCTGGTCCTGGCGTTCCTTCTCAGTCAAACGGCGTAGCTCCCCGTCTACTTCCTGGCGCACCCGGGGGTTGTTATTCAACTGCGCCAGGTTGGTACGTGCCTGCTGGCAGAACTCTTTTGTCTTTTGTTCCTGTTCCGCGACTTGCTCGCGCACTTGGGCGTCGGCGGTCTTCTGCTCGGGGTCGTTGTCCACATCCTCGTCATCCGGCGCGCTTTTGGGCGAGCTGGCCGGAGGTGGCGCGTGAGTGTCGATGGGCGTGGCCACTTGGCCGACCGGGGGCTTGGCATCAAAGTGAGTTACGCCACTGGCGTCGACCCATTTGTACACCTGGGCTGCGTGCAGCGGCGCGGTTGCAGCCAACATCAAGAAGGCTGCCAGGCAGGGGAAGCGCATGTCTGCTCCGTTGGTCAAAGGGTGGCAACCTGCAAATTACCACAGATGCAGAAAGCCTACAGAGCGCTTGACTTGAGAGGGGCTATTCACAACAATCCAAAGTCCGCTGTGACGGGACTGCCAGAAGCAGACTCGCCCAGCAGATCATGAGGCGCACACCCGCGCCGACCTGTTACACCCGCAACGCGTTACCTCGCGCTGGGTGGGAACCCCCCGCAACACTTGGGGAAGTCCCAATACTTGCTCAGTCAGTGCTGACGTAGTCGGCGACCACCGTCGCTCATGCTCTGCTAGGCAGTAAAACCTAATGGTCCCGTCCTACAAGGCGGTATTCTGGCGTTTTAGAGGTGAACAACGTGGAGCTCTTATCCGGCGCTGAGATGATCGTCCGCTTTTTGCGTGACGAAGGTGTCAAGCACATCTACGGGTACCCTGGCGGTGCTCTCCTTCATGTTTACGATGCCTTGTTCAAGGAACCCGATGTGGCTCACATCCTGGTTCGCCACGAACAGGCTGCCACTCACATGGCCGACGGCTATGCCCGTGCCACCGGCAAGGCCGGTGTAGTACTGGTGACCTCTGGCCCTGGCGCTACCAACGCCATTACCGGGATCGCCACCGCTTACATGGACTCGATCCCCATGGTGGTGCTGTCTGGCCAGGTGCCTAGCACCATGGTCGGCACAGACGCTTTCCAGGAAACCGACATGATTGGTATTTCCCGGCCTATCGTGAAGCATAGCTTCATGATCAAGCACGCCTCGGAAATCCCAGACATTTTGAAGAAAGCTTTTTACCTGGCCGAGTCAGGTCGCCCGGGCCCAGTGGTGGTGGATATCCCCAAGGATATGACCAACCCTGCTGAAAAATTCGAATACCTGTACCCCAAGAAGGTCAAGCTGCGGTCTTATTCACCGGCGGTTCGTGGCCATTCGGGGCAAATTCGCAAAGCAGCCGAAATGCTCGTGGCAGCCCAACGCCCAGTTATCTATGCCGGCGGCGGCGTGATCCTCGGCGGTGCCTCTGCGCCTTTGACCGAACTGGCGCGCCTGCTCAATGCCCCGGTCACCAATACCTTGATGGGGCTGGGCGCCTACCCGGGCACGGACCGGCAGTTTGTGGGTATGCTCGGCATGCACGGTAGCTATACCGCGAACATGACCATGCATAACGCCGATGTGATCCTGGCGGTAGGCGCGCGCTTCGATGACCGGGTCATCAACGGCGCGGCAAAATTCTGCCCCAATGCCAAGATTATTCACGTAGACATCGACCCTGCGTCCATCTCCAAGACCATCAAGGCCGACGTGCCTATCGTGGGGCCGGTCGAAAGCGTGCTTACCGACATGGTTGCGGCCTATAAAGAGCTCGGGCAAGTGCCGAGCGAGCAAGCCGTTGCCCAATGGTGGAAGCAGATCGAACAATGGCGCGGGGAACATGGCATGTTCCCGTATACGCAGCCTGACGGCCCGCTAATCAAGCCGCAAACGGTCATTCGAACGCTGTGGGAAGTTACCGAAGGTGATGCCTTCATCACCTCGGACGTAGGCCAGCATCAGATGTTCGCGGCCCAGCACTACCCATTCGACAAGCCCAATCGTTGGATCAACTCAGGCGGCCTGGGCACCATGGGCTTCGGCTTCCCGGCCGCCATGGGGGTCAAGCTCAACTTCCCCGAGGACGACGTGGCCTGCGTGACCGGCGAAGGCAGTATCCAGATGAACATTCAGGAACTGTCCACCTGTATGCAGTACGGTTTGCCGGTGAAAATCGTCAACCTCAACAACGGCGTACTGGGCATGGTTCGCCAATGGCAGGACATGATCTACAGCAGCCGACACTCCCATTCGTACATGGAGTCACTACCGGACTTCGTCAAACTGGCTGAGGCGTACGGGCATGTCGGGATGCGCATCACCGACCTGAAAGACCTGAAGCCAAAAATGGCCGAAGCCTTCGCCATGAAGGACCGCCTGGTCTTCCTGGATATCCAGGTCGATACCAGCGAGCACGTCTACCCCATGCAGATCAAAGACGGCTCGATGCGTGACATGTGGCTGAGCAAGACGGAGCGGACCTGACCATGCGGCACATTATCTCTTTGCTGTTGGAAAACGAGCCTGGCGCGTTGTCCCGGGTCGTTGGGCTGTTCTCTCAGCGCAACTACAACATCGAAAGCCTTACGGTAGCGGCAACCGAAGACCCAACGCTGTCGCGCCTGACGTTGACCACCTTTGGCCATGATGAGGTGATCGAGCAAATCACCAAAAACCTCAACAAGCTGGTAGAGGTGGTCAAGCTGGTGGACCTGTCCGAGAGCGCTCATATCGAGCGCGAACTGATGCTGGTCAAGATCAAGGCTACCGGTGCCCAGCGCGCGGAAATCAAACGCACCACGGATATCTTCCGTGGGCAGATCGTTGATGTGACGAGCAGCGTTTATACCGTGCAACTGACGGGTACCAGCGACAAGCTAGACAGCTTCATTCAGGCCGTGGGTACAACGTCCATTCTCGAGACCGTGCGCAGTGGCGTTACAGGTATCGCGCGTGGCGACAAAGTACTGAGCATCTAACTCTTTTTTTGCAAATGGCTTGCGGGCCAGGATAACCAGGGGAATTTCATGAAAGTTTATTACGACAAAGACTGCGACCTGTCCATCATCCAGGGCAAGAAAGTCGCCATCATCGGTTATGGCTCGCAGGGCCACGCTCAGGCCTGCAACCTGAAAGATTCCGGTGTGGATGTCGTCGTAGGCCTGCGTAAAGGCTCGGCCACTGTGGCCAAGGCCCAGGCCCATGGCCTGAAGGTCACCGACGTGGCCAGCGCCGTAGCATCCGCCGACTTGGTGATGATCCTGACGCCAGACGAATTCCAATCCCGTCTGTACAAAGACGAAGTGGAGCCGAACCTCAAACAGGGCGCAACTTTGGCGTTCTCCCACGGCTTTGCCATTCATTACAACCAGATCGTGCCCCGTGGCGACCTGGACGTGATCATGATCGCCCCTAAAGCGCCGGGCCATACCGTTCGGTCGGAATTCGTCAAAGGCGGCGGTATCCCTGACCTGATCGCTATCTATCAGGATGCGTCTGGCAATGCCAAGAACGTTGCCTTGTCCTACGCCGCGGGCGTGGGCGGTGGCCGCACTGGCATCATCGAGACCACTTTCAAGGACGAAACCGAAACCGACTTGTTTGGTGAGCAGGCTGTACTCTGCGGTGGCGCGGTCGAGTTGGTCAAAGCAGGCTTCGAAACCCTGGTGGAAGCGGGCTATGCGCCGGAAATGGCCTATTTCGAGTGCTTGCATGAGCTCAAGCTGATCGTTGACCTCATGTATGAAGGCGGTATCGCCAACATGAACTACTCGATCTCCAACAACGCCGAGTACGGCGAGTACGTGACTGGCCCGGAAGTTATCAACGACGAGTCGCGCAAAGCCATGCGCAACGCCCTCAAGCGCATTCAGGACGGTGAATACGCCAAGATGTTCATCGCTGAAGGTGCGGCCAACTACCCCTCCATGACGGCACGTCGACGCAACAACGCCGCTCATGGCATTGAAGTGATCGGCGAGCAACTGCGTTCGATGATGCCTTGGATCTCGGCCAACAAGATCGTTGACAAAGCAAAGAATTGATTCACGCTGTTACCGGAAAACGCGGCCTAGGCCGCGTTTTTTCGTTTCGTCGGCTGGCTTCTGGTATTAAGCTGCAACGTTTGCGGCCGAACCCTCGCCCTGGGCGCCGGTCGATATTTTTCACACGTTGCAAGGTACCTTTTATGAGCGAACGCCCCGAAGAGCCGAACGCGGCCCTTGATCCCGAAAGCTTGCTCCCTATCGATGAGCACGTTGAAGAGAGTCAGGACGCCGAAGGGCGCAAAGTCCGCCACCGTGGCATCTATCTGCTACCAAACCTGTTCACTACCGCGAACCTGTTCGCAGGCTTTTATTCGATCATCAATTCCATCACTGCCCAAAGTGCGCTAAGCGCGGGTAACTCCGCGGACGCGGTCAAGTACTACTCTTTCGCGGCCATCGCCATCTTCGTGGCCATGGTGCTGGATGGGCTTGATGGGCGGGTCGCACGCATGACCAACACTCAGAGCGCATTCGGGGCCGAGTACGATTCTCTCTCGGACATGATTGCCTTTGGGATGGCGCCGGCCCTCTTGGCCTTCGTATGGGCCCTTGGGGCCATGGGCAAAGTGGGCTGGATGGTGGCCTTCATTTATGTAGCTGGCGCCGCCTTGCGTCTGGCCCGCTTTAACACGCAGGTAGGCAAGGCTGACAAACGCTACTTTATTGGCCTGGCCAGCCCTGCGGCGGCAGGGGTAGTAGCCGGTACGGTATGGGCGCTCAGTGATCTGGATATACCCGGGGCCAAGCTTTCCTTCCTGGTGGCCATTCTGGTAGCTGGCGCTGGGATGCTGATGGTCAGCAATATTAAGTACAACAGTTTCAAGGAGCTGGACCTCAAAGGCCGTGTGCCTTTCGTGGCTATCTTGGCCGTGGTGTTAGTGTTTGCCGTCGTGTTTATCGACCCACCACGCATCCTGCTGCTGATTTTCCTGGTGTATGCAGCCTCCGGCCCTGTACAACATTTGTTGCGTCTTCGTCGGCACAGGTGAAATAAATCAGGGCACACTTCGTCCTACGGTTTTACAGCCGGCAATACGGAGCGTGCCCATGATGATCAAAATCCCACCAGCCTCGGCTTGCCATGAGTCCGGGGTCACCCCGGAAGCGTCCTACCTTTCTCGCCGCAAGTTAATGTCGCTTGGCGCTGCGCTTGCGGCAGGCTCAGCGTTTCCTGCCTGGGCCATTGCGGGCGAGGCCTCTGCCTATGAGGGCGTAGCTCCCGGCAAAGCCCCGGCATGGTTCAAGGCTAAGCTCGATCATGCTCACTGGCAGGCCATCTCTGCGGCGGGGGAGAGCATCACGCCCTTCAAGGACGCCAGTACCTATAATAATTTCTACGAGTTCGGTACCGATAAAGGAGACCCCTCGAAGAATGCCAGTAGCCTGGTGACTGAACCTTGGTCGGTTGTGGTAGAGGGTGAAGTTGGTAAGCCTGGCAAGTTCGCCCTGGAGGATTTCGTCAAACCCTACCAGTTGGAGGAGCGGATCTATCGCCTGCGCTGCGTTGAAGCCTGGTCGATGGTTATCCCTTGGCTGGGCTTTCCGCTTGCCAGCATTCTCAAGCAGGTAGAGCCTACCTCTCAGGCACGGTTCGTTCGCTTCGAAACCTTGCAAGACTCCGCCACCATGCCAGGCCAGCGTTCTAGCTTCTCTTATATAAACTGGCCGTACGAAGAGGGGCTGCGGCTTGATGAGGCCATGCATCCGCTTACCATAATGGCGGTGGGCATGTACGGCCGTGAGCTGCCGAACCAGAACGGCGCCCCCTTGCGCCTGGTAGTGCCATGGAAGTATGGGTTCAAGAGCATCAAGTCGATCGTGCGGATCAGCTTGGTCAAGGAACAGCCTCGCACCACTTGGCAAAGTATTGCGTCCGATGAGTACGGGTTTTACGCGAACGTCAATCCACAGGTCGATCATCCCCGCTGGACCCAAGCAAGGGAGCGGCGGCTACCGAGTGGATTGTTCGCGCCTAACGTGCGAGAAACCCAGATGTTCAATGGCTATGCGGATGAAGTCGCTCCCCTGTATGCGGGGCTTGATCTGAAGGTGAACTACTGATGCGTTATCCCTGGTTTCGATTGGCCGTATTCGTTGGCATCGCAGCGTGGCCAGTGCTGTGGCTCTATCAAGCTTGGATTTTTGCGCTCGGGCCAGACCCAGGCAAGGTATTACTAGAGCGTCTTGGGCTAGGCGCGCTGATATTGCTACTGATCACCCTAAGTATGACGCCTTTGCAGCGCATTACGGGTTGGAGTGGCTGGATCGTCACTCGGCGCCAGTTAGGCCTCTGGTGCTTTGCCTATGCGATGCTGCACCTGGTTTCGTACCTGTTCTTCGTGCTTGGGCTGGATCTGAGCCAATTGGGCGTGGAGCTTCGTAAACGACCTTATATTATCGTCGGTGCTTTGGCCTGGCTGATTCTGCTGGTGCTGGCCTGCACGTCGAACCGAGCCAGTCAGCGCAAGCTCGGCACGCGGTGGCGCAAGCTGCATAAGGCTACCTATGTCGTCCTCGGGTTGGCACTGCTGCATTTCCTCTGGGTGGTTCGGGCAAACTGGAGTGAATGGGCCATTTATGCGGGCATTGGCGCGTTATTGATCCTGCTTCGCGTTCCACCTGTTGCGCGGCTATTAAAGCGAAGCACGAATAAAACCACTATTTCCAAAAGAAGCGCTTGACGCTTCTTTGAAACCCTTTATACTGCGCCCCACTTCCAGCGGCAACGGAACGGCAAACGCCTTGAGTATCAATGGGTTAGCCGGTTTGAAGGGGTTGGAAGCGGCTTCGGTTTCCGGATCGGCGCGGTGAAAAAGG